>CAZWRD010000004.1:0-52467 GCA_964636105.1 uncultured Bacteroides sp. | reverse complement strand
GCATCAAAATTATTTATAAAACTCACTTTTTGAATATTTTCTGTTTTTCCTAAACGAATGAAAACTTCAGCAGATTTTTTATATATATCACTTCTATTAGCATCAAGTAACAATAAAAATCCAATTATAATGTTACCAGCCATTTCAACTAATCTACGTGCATGAAAATCAAACATTTCAGTACTCTCAAGCTCAGTTACTTTATCAATAGTTTTTGCAAATTGATCAGTCATTTTAATCAAACTTTCTTTAAGATACTGTAATTCAGGTTTTACTTCAATTTCTGCATAATCACGCATAGATTTCAGATAAACACCATTACTTACGCCTCTGATTGCTGCAACTACCTGTAATTGAGATGTTCCTTCGTAAATTGTAGTAATTCTTGCATCTCTATAGATTCTTTCGATTGGAAAATCTTTCATAAAGCCTGTTCCGCCATGAACCTGTAATGAATCGTAAGCAATTTGATTACAATATTCGCTTGAGAAAAGTTTTAATAAAGGTGTATAAACATCAGCAACTTTTTGATTGAATTTAAAATCATTTCGTTCCTCTGGTGTTAAACTTCTATCTTCAGCAATAAAACTATATGCTTTGTAAATATCAACATATCTGCAAGTTTCATATAATAAGGTACGAATCGCATCTGTTTTTGCTTTCATATTTGTAAGTAATTCAAAAACAGCAGGATATTGAATGATAGCTTTGCCGAATTGTTCTCTTTCATAGGCATATTTTAAAGCTTCTCGATATGCAGCCTCAGCAATACCAACAGATTGAGCCCCAACACCTAAACGTGCTGAATTCATCAAAGACATTACATATTTAATAAGTCCCATTTTACGATCACCAACTAATTTTGCAGGTGCATTTGTAAATACAAGTTCACAGGTTGGTGATCCTTTAATACCCAATTTATTTTCTATACGACGAACTGTCATCGCATTTTCTTTGCGATCATAAACAAATAATGATAAACCTCGTGCATCAGAAGTACCTTCTTCAGAACGAGCCAAAACAAGTGAAACATCTGCATCGCCATTGGTAATAAATCTTTTAACACCATTTAATCGCCATGTTCCGGCTTTTTCATCATAACTTGCTTTTAGCTGTACTGCTTGTAAATCAGATCCTGCATCAGGTTCTGTTAAATCCATTGCAGCAGTAGCTCCGTCTTTATTAAATCTTGGTAAAAATTCATTTTTAACGTCTTCAGAAGCAAATTCGTGTAAAGTTTCTGCACAATCTTGTAATCCCCAGATATTTGCAAAACCAGCATCTCCCCTTGCAACAATTTCTGCAGACATTACATAAGGAACCATTGAAAAGTTTAGGCCTCCATATAGGCGAGGTAATGAAATTCCAATTAATCCAGCTTCATGTAATACTTTGAAATTTTGTTGAGTTCCTTTAGCGTATTTAACTTCATTATTTTCTAATGTAGGACCATCATGGTCAACAGATTCTGCATTTTCAGCTATAATATTACCAGAAATTTCACCAATGATTTCCAATACTTTATCGTAATTGTCCAATGCATCTTCAAAATCTATTGGAGCAAAATCATAATTTTCTTTATCAGCAAAATTTTTCTCTTTCAATCTAACAATTTTATCCATTAAAGGATGTGAAAGATGAAATTTTAAGTTTTCGTTATCTGTATAAAAATTAGCCATTATATTCTCGTTTTATTATTTTGAATTTTCTTTATAATACTTAATCATTTTTGGTAAAATATCACCAACACTACCTATAATTGTATAATCGGCAATTTTATTAATCGGAGCTTTAGGATCGTTATTTATTGAAATGATTTTTGAACTTTGATCCATTCCTGCTCTATGTTGAACCGCACCTGAAATACCACATGCAATATACAATTTTGGACGAACAGTTACACCGGTTTGTCCGATTTGTCTTGAATGTTCAACCATTCCGGCATCCACAGCAGCTCTGGTTGCTCCTACTTCACCTCCAATTGCTTCAGCTAAATGATGTAATAATTGAAAATTTTCTTTTGAACCAACTCCATAACCGCCTGCTACTATGATTTGTGCACCTTTAATGTTAATTTTTTGCTGTTCTACATGTCTTTCTAAAATTTCAACTAAAAAATCATCATCTTTTAAATATTTTTCGATACTCAATTTTTTAAGTTTTCCTTTATAGGTAGTTGAAAATTCTTCTTTTTTCATAACTCCTTCTCTTACAGTCGCCATTTGAGGACGAGTATCAGGATTTATGATAGTAGCAATAATATTGCCACCAAAAGCCGGGCGAATTTGATATAATAAGTTTTTATAAAGTTTCTGGGTTTTGTTTTCAGTATGATCACCAATTTCCAAACTTGTACAATCTGCTGTTAATCCGCATCTTAATGACGAAGCAACTCTAGGAGCAAGATCTCTGCCTATTGAAGTTGCTCCAAACAAGGCAATTTCAGGTTTTTCTTCTTTAAAAAGATTTACAACAATAGAAGCGTGTGGCAAAGTTGTATAAGGAAATAATCTGGCATCCTGTGCAATGTGAATTACATCTACTCCAAATGGATATATTTGATTTTCAATATTTTGAATTTGATCACAAATTACGACAGCTTCCAATTTGATATTTAACTCATTAGCAAGTTTGCGTCCTTTTGAAAGCAATTCTAAACTTACATCGGCAATTAAACCTTCTTCAGTAACTTCGCAATAAACAAAAATGTTATTCATATTTATTAAAATATTTATTCAGTAAAAAATTTAATTAACCAATAATGTGAATATCAATAAGTTCTTTCATTAAACCTTCAATATCTTTGTCTGACTCTGTTAAAAGAATAGTTTCCTTTTGTTGCAAAACTACATTTTCTATTTTTTTAACTTTTGTAGGTGAACCTGATAAACCAAGAAATTCAACATTAGCATCCAAGTCTGCTACAGTCCATTCATCAATTTGAAGGTATGGTCTTTTATCAAAAAGTTCAGTATAATCTCTAACTTCTTCCTGTAATTCAGTTACTGTTCGAGCATGTTTAAATTTCATCAACAATTTTGCATTTCGCGGACGACATTCAGGAGCAGAACTATGTACTGTAATTAAAGCTGGTAATGAAGATTTTACAACTTCAATACCTCTTTCTAATCTGCGTTTTATAGTTATGTCTTTATCTGTTGCAGCAATAAACTCTTCAGCATAAGTAATTTGAGGAATTCCCAACTTTTCAGCAGCTTGTGGCCCTACTTGAGCGGTATCACCGTCAATAGCCTGACGACCTGAAATTACCAAATGGAAAGGGGCTAACTTTTTAACAGCCAAAGAAATAGCGTACGAAGTTGCTAATGTATCAGATCCTGCAAACTTTCTGTCTGTAATCAAATATCCTCTATCAGCTCCTCGATAAACAGATTCTCTAATAATTTCTGCAGCTCTGGGAGGTCCCATTGTAACTACAATAACTTCGGCATTTTTTATTTTACTTTTTATTTCTAATGCCATTTCCAAAGCATTTAAATCTTCCGGATTGTAAATAGCTGGTAATGCAGCACGGTTAACAGTTCCATCAGCTTTCATTGCATCTTTTCCAACATTTCTCGTGTCGGGAACCTGTTTTGCTAAAACTACAATTCTAAAACTCATATATAATTGGTTTGTTTTCTTTAAAAGTTTGCAAATTTAATCATTTCTTATAAATATTACAAATTTAATCATTTGGCATCACTTAAAAAATATTTTTTTTGCTTTTTGATGTATTCCAATTTTGGAGTATATTTTAAAATATTTATTATTTAATGAAATATCAAAAGATGATTTTTTTTAATAATTAAAAGCTGTTTATTTTGCAAGATTTGAAACTTTATTCTGTAATAAAAGTCAATTTCAACTAATATTAGATACCTAGTAATATTATTTCAATTTATCAAAAATTTTATTTAATTTATCTTCCGTTAATTCATAGAATATTTCTTTTATATTTTGTTTTTCATCAAGTAAAATATAAAAGGGAGGTTTACTTGTTAAATATTTTTCACCAGCGCTTTTTGAAAAAATAGATGGAAAAAGAAAGTTTTTATTTTGAAGAAATTCTTTCAAATCTTTATCCAAAGATTCATTTGAATTAATAGCAATAAAACTGAAATCTTTCGGTGTATTTGTTATAAGTTCTTCATTTAATGCATTTAACTGTATTAAACATTCTTCACAATCTATATTCCAAAAACCCAATAATTGATATTTTGATTTGTTTTCACTTAAAATAAATTTTTTATTATCAACTGAAATCCCTTCAAAATCTGGTGCTTTTTTAATTGAGAAATCAGCGAGTTCTGTTTCTATTTCAAAACCATTAAATTTAGAAATCGTTTTAAAGTAATTTCTAAGTGTATCGTTATTAATTGCATATAAATGTAAATTCTTATTTAAATCATTATTAAATTGGATGTTTTCAATTTTTTCATTTGATTGTCTTATTAATGTTGGGTTTTCATAAAAATACATAAAATTACGTTCTATCAAGTTTGAATCTGATTCAAAAAAGAAAACTTTCTCAACTGATTTCTCTGCATATTTTTCATTTGAATTTCCACTTTTATCGGCTATATAGCCATTATTTTTGTCAAAATCAGTGATTTTATATCCAAAACACAATTTTGAATTAATATATTGATTACTAATGAATTCAAAATTTATATTCTCATTTTTTCTGATATCAGCTATTAAATCATTTATTATTGTTTCATTATTGCCTTCCTTTATCAGGTATGAAGGTAAATAATCAGTTAAAATCTGAAAATAAAAATCATTTAATTCTTTCTCTTTCATTAAATTAAATGTAAATAAATCACTACGTTTTGAGTCAGGATTTATAAAAAACATTTTTTTTTCGTTAACTAAACAAATAAATAATAACTTATTTGTATTATAATCAAATACTTCTGCTCTTAACTTAAACTCTTTATTGTTTTGAAAAGCCCATACTTTTTTATAAAAAACGGCTGTAGTATCTATATATGATTTTGAAATAAAATTTACATTTACATTTTTATAATTTGTATGTTTATTGATTAAATTTTTAAGAAAAATTGCAGTATCTGATTGTGAAATAGAATGTAATGCAAATACAAAAACAAATAGAAAGATAGAGATTAAGTTTTTTAAATACATATTAGGATATTTTTGTAACCAAAATTAATCATTTTTTTGAGAATACATTATTCTAAAATATTAAGAATTTAAGTTTCCTTTTAAATAATATAGAAAAAGCCTTGCTAAATACTTAGCAAGGCTTTTTCTATTTTTACCATAAAATATTATTTTCCAAGTGCTTTAAGCATTGTAACTCCAATATCAGCTGGAGAATCACAAACGAAAACACCGCAATTTCTTAGAATTTCTTTTTTAGCTTCTGCTGTATCGGCTACTCCACCAACTATTGCACCAGCATGTCCCATGGTTCGGCCTTTAGGAGCTGTGGCACCAGCAATAAAACTAACAACAGGCTTGGTTCCAAATTCTTTAATCCATAAAGCAGCATCTGTTTCCATGTTTCCGCCAATTTCGCCAATCATTACAATAGCTTCGGTATCAGGATCGTTCATAAATAGTTCAACAGCCTCTTTCATCGTAGTTCCTGGCACAGGATCTCCTCCTATTCCAATTCCTGTCGATTGTCCTAATCCAACTTTTGTGATTTGATCAACTGCTTCATAAGCCAAAGTTCCTGAACGAGAAACAATGCCAATTGTTCCTGGAGTATGTATAAAAGCAGGCATAATTCCAATTTTTGTATCTGGTGGGGTAATAATTCCTGGACAATTTGGTCCGATTAATCGGGTATCTTTACATTTTAAATACTCTTTTACCGCTACCATGTCTTTAGTTGGAATACCTTCTGTAATACAAACAATTAATTTTATACCAGCGTCAGCAGCTTCCATTATAGCATCAGCAGCAAATGCAGGTGGTACAAAAATTATTGATACATCAGCTTTTGTATGCTTAACTGCATCCTCAACTGTATTAAAAACAGGTAGTTCCAAATGGTATTGCCCACCTTTGCCAGGAGTTATACCTCCAACTACATTTGTACCATACGCTATCATCTGTGAAGCATGATATGTTCCTTCTGAACCGGTAAATCCTTGTACCAGCACTTTTGATTTGTTATTTACAAGTACACTCATATATGATTACTTTTTATTATTCAACAAAAATAATGAATAATGGTTGAAAAAAACTTAAATTTTCAAGATTTTTATTAGATTACAAACTAAAAAAAAATATTATTAATTTATCATTCACTGTTTTGTGATATTATTTATTATGATTAATATAAACTTCAGTTGCTCCAACACCATATTTTGCCAATGAAGCATCAAAATAATGAAGATTATCATAAGTTTTCAAAATTTTTATAATTTCATTTTTAAGAATACCGTTTCCTACACCATGAATAAAAATTAATTTTGATACTTTATTGATATAAGCAGTATCTAAACATTTTATAAAATAATCAATTTGAATTTTAAGCATTTCAGCATTCTCCAAAAGATAATAATCTCCAATCAATTCGCCTATATGTAAATCAATTTCAGCTGTATTTGCATTCAATAGATGTTTATCTAATATGCTCTCACTTTTTATTTGAACAGCAACTTTAGGCATAAGTTCTGATTTTTGATTTTCATCTTTCTTTGGCATAATTTTGTTGCCATGAACTCCATTTTCTATTAATTTCCCAATAGTAAGTATTAATGATTTTTCTCCTAAAAACGAGGAAGAAATGTAATTTTCTTCTTTATAAAATCTTGTTGGTTTTACTTTATAATCAGCACTTAAAGGTAATAGTAATCTATCTTTTGATTCAGCATGAAACAAGATCTGGATATTACCTGTACTCCATTCTTCAAGTTCATCACGTTCTATTGTAGTAATCAATTTTTTGGTTTCAGGTTCCAAAACATCGTAATCCATACCGAAATATTTTGAATTGTTTCCAAATAAAGTATAATTAAACAATGTAAAAAATTCAGTATGATTTATAAGGTAAATATCTATATCTCCTGTAATTAACCATTTTTGATCGTGAGGTATAAATACGAGATAAATACCTGCAGGATGAGAATTATTTGTGTAAGATTTAATTAGTCCCGTCTTTGAATCTTCTTCCTGATAATTTATCGCAACTGGTTCAATATGATTGATATTATAGTTTTGACTAAACATTTTTGCAGAAGTTGAACTTTCATCCATTTTAATAATTTCACTCGTTAAGGTTGGTATATCAAAACCATCTTCAATTGCTATACTTACCATTGTTGAACTTATTATCTTTGTTACAATTCCACCACCACTTGAATTTAAAAATTTTACTTTATCACCAATATTAAACTTCATATATATTATTGTTTTATAGTGTTTTATTAATTCTTTGATTTTTTATTTATTGTTTTGCAAAGTTAATAATGCAATTGAGAATAAATAGAAATTAAGATGAATAAACAAATTATTGATATAATAGTTTGACAATCAAATTTTAATATATAAAAAAAATTGTCATAAAGAACATAACAATTTCTTAAAAAAATCAGGCAATAATAATATTGATAAATTTATTAATTTTACAGAAAAAATAAAAATATGATTTGTTTTCCTAATTGCAAAATCAATTTGGGTTTATATATTGAAAATAAGCGCAATGATGGGTTTCATAATATTAAAACTGTTTTTTATCCAGTTACTTTAAGTGATGTTTTAGAAATTTCGCTTTCTAAAACTACAACCCATTTAAACATACGAGGTATAAAAATTGAAGGAAATATTGAATCAAATTTGTGCATAAAAGCATACAAATTATTGTGTAAAGATTATAATTTGCTTCCAATTCAAATTGAATTACTAAAAGCAATTCCTCATGGAGCTGGGCTTGGTGGTGGTTCTTCAGACGCAGCTTATATGCTGAAATTATTAAATGATTTTTTTAATTTAAAAATAAATGATTCAGAATTAATTAATTATGCATCGCAATTAGGAAGCGATTGTGCATTTTTTATAAAAAATAAAGCTGTAATTGCCAGTGAAAAAGGTGATGTTTTTAATGAAATTGAACTAAATCTAAATAATTATTCTATTTTAATTGTAAAACCACCTGTTAATGTAAGTACTCCTGATGCTTATAAATGGGTTAAGCCAAGAAATGAAAGTATTGATATTAAGGATATTATAATGATGCCAATTAATAAATGGAAAGATTTATTAACTAATGATTTTGAAAATAGTGTTTTTAAAAACTATCCTCAAATAGAACATATTAAAGCTAAATTATATGAAAATGGGGCTATATATTCAGCAATGAGTGGTAGCGGAGCAAGTGTATTCGGAATATTTAAAGATGAAATTCCAGTAATTTCTTTTGAAAAAGAATATTTTACTTGGAAATCGAAAATATAATAATCTATTTTTAAATTATAATATTCTGTAAATAAGTATAATGTGTATTAAAATATTAGACTAAAATAATTAAAGCGGAGTTAAAAAAAACTTTGCTAGATAAAATAAATTTAGTAATATTGTCGATTTATTTAAACTAAAATATTATTTAATAAAATTTATAAAAATGAAAAACAAAATTATTCTTTTCTTATTAATTATTACCATTTCTCTTAAAATAAATGCTCAAGTGTCATTTGGTCCACGAATTGGTTATAATATGGCTACAATGTCTTATACATCAGGTGGTAGTGGCGTTGAAACAAAAATGATTCACTCGTTTAGTATTGGCGGTTTTGCCGATTTCAAAGTTACTAACAATTTTTATTTTGAAACAGGAGTGTTTTTAAGCGGAAAAGGTGTTTTTCAGGATTTAAACTATAATATGATTTTATTTACCGATACAATAAGTATGATTGGAAGTATTGAGTCAAGACCATTATATATTGAAATTCCAATAAATTTGCTTTATAAACTTGAATTAAATGATGCAAAATTACATTTTTATGGTGGTCCCTATTTTTCTATTGGGATTGGTGGAAAGTATAAAAATGCTTATATAATTCATAATTCAATGACTCCAACTGATAATGTAACAGATTTTACTGAAGGTGATATAACTTATGGCATGGATGCATCAAACATGATGTTGCCTCTAGATTTTGGAGTAAATATTGGTGTTGGCATAGAATATTATAAAACTTTTTTGAAATTCCAATATGGCTTAGGATTGGTAAATCAAGAACCAGATGAGTCGAAAAATTTGTCAATAAAGCATAGAGTTCTTTCTATTTCTGTAGGATACATTTTTGGTGAAGATGAAGGAAGAAGTAAAAAGCATAGAAGCAAACATCGAAGAAGACGCTAATTTATACTAAATTATAGATTTTAAACTTTTATAAATCTGAAAATCAAATGGTTTTTTTCATAATTATGAGAATAGATTGTTTAAACTTTGGAGTTATTTAATAAAAGATTATCTTTGCCGACTTAAAAAATAAAAAAATGAACAAATTAAGTTATAGTTTAGGTGCAAGTGTTGCATTTAATATTAAAAATCAAGGATTAACAATAGAAAGCACTGAAGATTTTTTACTTGCCATGAAAGATGTTTTAGAAAATAATGCATTAGCAATAGAAGATGAAGAAATAGGTAAAATCATAAATGAATATTTTACTGAGTTACAAGCCAAATCAATGGAATCGGCTATAAATGTTGGTAAAACATTTCTTGAAGAAAATGCTAAAAGAGAAGGAGTAATCACTTTAGAAAGCGGTTTGCAATACGAAATAATTACTGAAGGTAATGGTGAAAAACCAACTATAAATGATGTTGTAACAACTCATTATCATGGCTCATTAATTTCAGGTGAAGTTTTTGATAGTTCAGTTGAAAGAGGACAAGCAATTAGCTTCCCAGTAAATGGTGTAATTAAAGGATGGACAGAAGCGTTACAGTTAATGAGCGTTGGTTCTAAATGGAAGTTATATATTCCTTATAATCTAGCATACGGAGAACAAGGTGCTGGACAGGCAATTGCACCATTTTCTACACTAATATTTGATGTTGAATTGTTAGAAATTAAAAAATAATTTGCGTTTTGATGCTAATAAAAAAAGAAGAGTTCAACTCTTCTTTTTTTATCTCCATAAATCCGTATTTATTTGGCTTTCAAGTTTTGATTCTAATTTATCAGGTAATTTCGGAAAAAAATCAATACCTGTTAATTCTTCAATTTTATCAATGCTCACAACATATTCATAAATTGATTTTTCTGACTTCTGATTTGGTATGCAAAAAGCAATGGCTTTAGTCTCATTTTTTGTATATTTGAGAATTATTTTATAAAAAAATTTAGGTACCCCTACTCTATTCTCTCCAATTCTTTTATCAATATTTGTCAATATTCCAGCTGTTATTACATAAAGTGTATCTTCATTTAAAGCCCAATTTCTAAGCTTTTCTTCAAGCTCTTTCCAGATTCCTCTATTAAAACTAGGCAATTGAGGTGATATATTACTCATATAAAAACATTCCTTCATAGCAATTTCATCAAATTTCATATCTGCCGCAGGTGCAAGATGTCCTCTATCGAAACCCGATTTTTTATAATCATTAGAATTTGCAGACTTACTAGCAACAAAAGGATCTGAAATAAATTTATCATTTCGTTTAATCATTCCCTTTACTCTTTCAGAAGTGATCATATAAGCAACCCATTCAGCTTGCTCAAATTCTTCTGAATATGAAAGTGTATAATATGAGTGTTTAATAACTTGGTTTGAATTAGATTTTGGTAAATAATCAAAATTTTGTGAAAATGAATGATTTACACAAAATAATAAAATTATACCTAGAATTTTTTTAAAATTGATTCTCATAAAAAAGGCTTACAAATGTAAGCCTGAAGTATTAATTTGTAATTTCTTTAATCTTATTAAGAATATTTTGTAGTGTTTGTTTATTTACTTTAACCAATGGCAATCGTAAGTTGTTTTGACAGAGTTCTAAATAATCTAAAGCAGCTTTTATTCCTGCAGGACTTCCATCCTCAAATATGGCATTTCCAAAGTCATATAACTTATAATGCAATTCTTTTGCTTTTTGTATTTTTCCATCTAAAGCAAATTGAACCATTTCTGAAAATTCTTTTGGGAATGCGTTTGCAACTACCGAGATAACGCCATCAGCACCAGCACAAATACTAGGCATTGTTAATGCATCATCACCAGAAATAACCATAAAATCTTTAGGTTTATCTTTAATTATTTGCATAATCTGCATCAAATTACCTGAAGCTTCTTTAATTCCGATGATTGTTTCAACCTCATTTGCCAATTTGAGAGTAGTTTCAGCAGTAATATTAACACCTGTTCTGCCCGGAACATTATAAATAATCATAGGAACTGGTGAAACATCAGCAATGCTCTTAAAATGATAAAATAAGCCCTTTTGCTGTGGTTTGTTATAATATGGTGATACTGAGAGAATAGCATCAATTCCCTCAAAATTAGTTTCTTTAACTTGTTCTATAAGTTTTTGAGTATTATTTCCACCAATCCCTAACACAATCGGAACTCTTTTGTCAGCAGCTTCAATAATAAACTCAGTGACAGCAATTTTTTCTTTTTCTGTAAGTGTAGCAGTTTCTCCTGTTGTTCCTAATGCAACAATATAATTTACACCATTTACAATAATGTGGTCAATTAGTTTTCCCAATGATGTAAAATCAACAGTACCATGTTTGTGAAATGGAGTAATAATTGCGACTCCAGTTCCCTTAAATTTCTTATTCATTTATTTTTTTATTTATAATGCTCAAATAATGTATAATCAATGTAATAAATTCATCTAATGATGTTTTGCTATTTATATCAATCATTAAATCAAATATTTCTTTATTAAATTCACCTCCTTTACCTACTTTGAATTTTGATTTTGATAAAGTTGATATGTATTTTGTTTGAAAAATATCAACTAATGATAAATCTATCAATATATCAAATTCCATTTTCATAAAATCATTAACATAACTTCCACTTGGTTTATTAAACCAATTCAAATCTTTTTTATCATAAAAATCAAGAGAAAGTTTTTCGATGGCATAAATGGGGCGAATATTTCCTTCAAAATATCCTATTGCTTTTACTGTAATTTGCTTATCCTGAAGTAATTTTACAAATCGAGTGATGTGATTATAAGTCGCTTCATCTTCTAAAATATAAACAATACCTATTGTTTTGGCATTATCCAAATTAGAAATTCTACGATTTCTTATGATGTTATTCTTGTGTTGATTGAGATAATATTTGCCAGCAAATACTTTGATTTTGTCAATTAAATTCACTTTCTATTGCGTATTTAGAATGTTTTTTGAATCAGTAAAATTATAAAAGTTTTTTATTACAATCGAGAATAAATTTTATATTCTTTCTTATTTAACATTAATTAATAAGTTGTTGAAAACAAATGCATATGTAAATATTTAATTTTCTATGATTTACAATTTTTTTAGTGTTCTTTAATTTTCTTTAAAACTTCAAATAAATAATAATCTTTATCCAATTCTGAAATAAGTTTAAGTTTTATTATTAAATTATCAGTTATTTATATAATAAGAATGAGGTTGTAATGAGCAACCCTCAAAACAACCTCATTAAACTCATATAAGCTATCTATTTGCTATTATGAATCTATAAATTTATTATTGAAAAAAGTTTTAAGTAATCAATTACTTCAAATTCTAAAAAGGAATTAGACTAAGAACGCAAATTAATGATATTCAATACTAGGTAAAATACTAATATGCATTTATTTACGAATATGTTGTTCGTAAATTTTACCAACTTCATCCCAATTTACTAATTTCCAGAAATTTTCAATATAATCTTTTCTTTTGTTTTGATATTTAAGATAATAAGCATGTTCCCAAACATCTAAACCTAAAATTGGATATCCTTTTTCTGCAACAACATCCATTAAAGGATTGTCCTGATTACTAGTTGATGATATAATAAGTTCATTATTTGAGTTTATTAATAACCATGCCCAACCACTTCCAAATTTAGATAAAGCAGCATCTGAAATTTGTTTTTTTAAATTTTCAAAACTACCAAATTTTTTATCTATTTCGTTTGCCAGTTTACCTTTTGGAGTTGTGCTTCCTCCTGGTTTCATAATACTCCAATACAAATTATGATTATAATAACCTCCTGTATTATTGCGAACAACATCTGAGTATTTGCTAATATTATTTAAAATTTCTTCAATTTTTGCAAACGGCTTTCCTTCAAATGCATCTATATATTTTGTAAAATATGCTTTATGATGTCTATCATAATGAATCATAACAGTCTCTTTATCAATATATGGCTCTAAAGCGTTATAGGTATAAGGAAGTTTATAGAAAATTTGATCTTTATATTTGAATTCATCAGGAGCTTTGGTTAAATCTGTATTTGAATTCTGACTAAATAATTGTGTGCTAATTCCTAAAACGAATAAAAGAACTAGATTTATAAAATTTTTCTTCATTTTTATTTATTATAATTGTTTGATAATATGATATTAGTGTTAAATAAAAAAAGTTAAACACCTTGATCACTATTTATAAACAATCTAAATAATAAAATGGCTATTAAAATAATAAAAATTAAGAGACCTTAACAAATAATTTGAGAAAGCAAAAGCAATTAATTGATTTTCATCAATATAATAGATCCTGTTTTTTCATCAAACTTAATTGACACATTCTTTTGTGGCAAAGGCAAAACAAGTCCAGATTGAGCTATGGCTTTTTGAGTTGAATATAATAATGCATTGTCTTTTAACACAGAAACAATTGCAAAGGCAGGAATCCTATAAAAAAAACCTTGTTTATTTTTTATTTTTTTATTTTTTAAAGTATTGTATTTGTATAAGTTACTTAAATTCTTTCTGTAATCAATTTGAATTGAAATATTCTCTATATCTGGTCCTTCTATTTCTGGATTAATTCCTTTAAGTGCTGAAAATTTGCAAATATCAGCTTTAGTTATTAAATAATTTGTATCTTTTTCTGGAATATTATAAAATACGTATATATTTGATTGATTTATTGTTATACCAGTAAATAATTTAAAATATTGTTCTTCCTGATTTTGTAATTCAGAATACATAAATTCTAGATTTTTCTTATCTGTTGCATCAACATCACCAGTTATAATATTAAATTTAGCTTCCTTTATTTTTGATAAATAGTCAACAATCTCTTTCACTTTTAAATCTGTAGGTTTTTCTACTAATGATGTTTTAAAAGTTTTTTCAATTATAAAAGATGTATCTAATTTTACCTTTTTATAAATAGTATCAATTTTCTCGTACATATTTAAATCGGCAAACTTTCGGAATAATAAAGGATAATTATTGCTTTCATCTTTTTGATTTATATCACTTTCTGTATTTAAATTGGTTTTTAAATCCTTGATTTCTTTACAATTTACATCAGTAAGCATACCCATTTCATTAAAGCTTAGTTTCAAATCTGAATTATTTGTTTCAACAAAATAAATCTGAGATGAATCAATTTCAGCAATTGTTTCAATTAAAACATTTTTAATACTATAGCTTAGAGTGTTTTGTGTTATTACATTTGTTAGACCAAAATATTGCTTAGCATAATCACTATATGGACCTTTGATTTTTTCTTGTTTTTCAATTTCAATTGAAATTTTCAAAATGTTTTTTGGTAAATTGTAATAAAACCCATCTTTGGTAGAAGGTTTGTTATTTAAGTCAATTTTGACAACATTATAATTTGTTTTGCAAGAAGTTAAAAAAACAATTAATGCAAAGTAAGCTAAAATGTAATATTTTGAATTTAACATAAATGAATAATTTGTGTCAAAATTAGTAAATTTAAATATGATAGAGTATATAATTGATAAAAATAATAAATTTTAATCTAATTTTGTAAAAAAAAATGCCATGTATATTAATGATACTATTTGTGCTCCGGCAACAGCAAGCGGAACAGCAGCTATTTCAATAATCAGAATGTCAGGAGAAAATGCAATTGAAATCTGTAAAAAAGTTTTTGTTAGTAAAAATAAAAATTTTACAGATTTTAAGAGTCATCGAATTTATTTTGGTAATATTCAGAATGATAATAATATTATTGATGAAGTATTGGTAAGTATTTTTAAAGCTCCACATTCATACACAGGCGAAAATTCTGTTGAAATTTCTTGTCATGGTTCGGTGTATATTATTCAGAAAATATTAGAATTGCTAATAAATAAAGGAGCAAGACCAGCTAAACATGGTGAATTTACTATGAGGGCTTTTTTGAATGGGAAATTAGATTTGTCTCAAGCTGAGGCTGTTGCTGATCTAATTTCATCAAATTCGCAAACCTCTCATGCATTGGCTTTATCTCAAATGCGTGGTGGTTTTTCTAGCATTATCAAAGATTTGAGAAAAGAATTGATAAACTTTGCATCTTTAATTGAATTAGAATTGGATTTTAGTGAAGAAGATGTTGAATTTGCTGACAGAGATGCTCTAAATGAATTATTATCAAAACTTAAAACAGAAATTCTTAAATTAATCAATTCATTTGCAATGGGTAATGTTTTAAAACATGGTATTCCTGTTGCAATTATTGGTAAACCAAATGTTGGAAAATCTACTTTGTTAAATTCTTTATTAAATGAAGAAAAGGCTATTGTATCTGAAATACCTGGAACTACTCGTGATACAATTGAAGACACACTAAATATAAATGGCATTACTTTTCGATTTATTGATACTGCAGGCTTAAGAGTATCTGATGATGAGATTGAAAATATTGGAATTGAACGTACTTATCAAAAACTAAATCAAGCAAGTATTATTTTATATGTAGTAGATATTTTCGAAACAAGTGTTGAAGATATTTTAATAGATTTGTCTGAATTTAAACAACATATAGAAAATAAAGATAAAAAAATAATTATTATTGCTAATAAAACTGATTTACTATATCAAACCCCACAACATTTTAGAAACTTATTATCATTTGAAGTTATTTTTATTTCAGCTAAACGCAAGGAAAACATTAATTTAATTACAGAAACCTTATTAAAATCTGTAACAACAAATTTGGATTCTGATAATACAGTTATTTCTAATATACGTCATTATGAAGCACTTACTAAAACTTTAGATTCAATTAATCAAATAGAAGAAGGAATTAATACAGGTATTCCTGGTGATTTGATTGCAATTGATTTGAAAACAGCATTGCTACATTTGGGAGAAATAACAGGTGAAGTAACTAATGATGAGATACTTGGGAATATATTTGCTAATTTCTGTATAGGAAAGTAATATCTAATCTATGAAAGCACTAATTATTGGGTCAACGGGCTTAATTGGCAATGAATTATTAAACATTCTTGAAAACGATAACTATTTCGATAAGATAGAGTTATGGGTTAGAAAATACACCAATGGAAATAATAGCAATAAAATAAATACACGAATTATTGATTTTAATAAAATCTCCGAAATTGATAAAATCGAGGCTGACGTTGTTTTTTGTTGTGTAGGAACTACAATCAAGAAAGCAAAAACAAAAGAAGCTTTTCGAAAAGTTGATTTTAATATTCCTATAGATATTGCAATGCTTTCAGAAAAATCAAAAATAAAAAAGTTGATAATTATATCATCACTTGGAGCAGAAAAAGAATCAAAAAATTTCTATTTGAAAACCAAGGGTGAAATGGAATTTGCAGTTTCTCAATTAAATATACTTTCAATTATTCTTATGAGACCATCTATGCTTTTGGGAAATAGAAATGAATTTAGATTTGGTGAAATCATTGGAAAATATATTATGCAGATTTTAAGTTTTTTATTTTTTGGTAAATTTAGAAAATACAAAGCTATTCATGCAAAAACTGTAGCATTGGCAATGATAAAAGCAGCCAAAACCAATTTTTCAGGTATAAAAGTATTTGAATCGGATGAAATTGAAAAAATAGCTGGAAATTAGAATCTTATATTAATTATTTAGCCATTCTTTAAATTTCGTAACTTTATCAATACTTACAAAAATTTCTTCGTTACGATTAGGTGTTAAATCTAATTTTAAGCGACTTTTTGGAAAAACATGCACATTTGCAATTGATTTCATTTTAATCATATACTGTCGGTTAATTCTGAAAAAATCCTGAGGATTTAGCAAAGTACAAAGTTGATCAAGACTATAATCAATGGGATATTCCATATTATCATTACTCACCAAAAAAGTAATACTTGATTGAGAATAAAAATAAGCAATTTCACTGATTTCAAATGTTTTAATTTTGGTACCAATGGTAATTGAAAACCTATTTTTGTAAGTAGGAACTTTTGTGTTTATCAAATTAAATAGCGATTGCATATCTATGGTGGATGATGAATTTGAATTGTTCCAATCTTGATATTTTTCGATAGCTTTATTTAAATTTTCCTGCGAAATTGGTTTTAATAAATAATCAATACTCTTCAATTTAAAAGCTTTGATTGCATATTCATCGAAAGCTGTTGTGAAAATAATAGGTGATTTTACATCAACTTTATCAAAAATAGCAAAGCTCAAATCGTCTTCAAGATGAATATCAAGAAATATCAAATCAGGTTCAGGATTTGCCTTAAACCATTTTATAGCTTCTTCAACCGATTCAATTTTTGCCAAAACATTGATTTTTTCATCAAATTGTTTAATCATGCTTTCTAGACGGCGTGCAGCCAATTCCTCATCTTCTAAAATTATAATATTCATAAAATCATTTTTTTATAATAATGGTATTTTTGCAATAAATTTCTCATTTATAACTCCGTAACTTAATTTTTTATCAGTTAAATATCCATAACGGGTTTCAATATTTTTTAATCCAATTCCTGTAGATTCAATTCTGTTCTCTCTGATTTGCAAATTATTGATAACGTGCAAATAATTATTTTCATCCGTAAAAATATCTATAATTAATGGACTTTTCTTTGAGAAAGTATTGTGCTTTATTGCATTCTCAATCAATAATTGAAGTGCAATTGGAGGAATTTGCATTGGAAGTTTTTCTTCAGGAATATTTATTGATATTTTTAATTTATCCATAAAACGAATTTCAAGTAAAAAAACATATGCTTTCAAAAAATCCATTTCAGTTTCAAGATTAACAAGGTCTTTCTCTTTGTTTTCCAATACATAACGATAAACCTTTGAAAGTTGTTCGGTAAACCTTTCAGCTGTGTCTGGTTCTAATTTAATAAGTGAAACCAATACATTCAGACTGTTAAACAAGAAATGTGGATTTACTTGATTTTTAAGCATTTCAAATTGTGATTGGAGATTTTCTTTTTGTAATTTTAATAATTGAGTTTTTGTGCTGGTTAGTTGTATAGTTCTTTCTTCAATTTTTTGTTCCAAATCCAAATTGATATTTTGAAGAATTTCTTTTGATTTACGCAATTCTTCTTCTGTTTTTAATCTGTTTGTAATATCTCTTAAAATGCCAACTCCATTCCATTTTTCCTTTATAGTAAAAGAAGAAAGTGATAACTCATAAAAAAATTCAGTTCCATCTTTTCTAATAGCAATAAGTTCCAGCGTTTTTTGTTTTGGTAGTATTATTTCATTAAGAGCATATTTCATCATTTTTTCTCGATATTCTGCAATTAATCTTTTGGGCGTAATTGTATCATGGAGATCTTTATATAATACTTCTTCAGCTTTGTAGCCAAAAATTCGTTCTGAAGCTTCGTTCCAATAAGTAATTTGACCTAAATAATTAATCATTAATATTGCATCCATTGCACTTGAAGTAAGTGACCTGAATTTTTCTTCGCTTTCTTTTAAAAGCAATTCAGCTTTTTTTCTTTCCGAAATATCTCTGATGTAAGTTTGAGTAGCAATTTTTCCATTAAAATTAATTATGCTATTATTAAATTCAACTGCTTTGTTTTTCCCCCATTTATCAACTAATAATGTCTCATAAATTGCTGGAACTTCTATTCCATCTTGTCTTTGAGTATAATAATGTAGTATTTTTTCTTTTTCGGTATCGGCCAAATAATTTATAAATGGGGTATCTATCATTTTTTCAGCATCATATCCAAGTATTTTTGCCATCATTTGATTAATAAATCTAACATAACCATCCTGAAGAATTACGATGCCATCATTTGCTTTTTCTACCAATGCTTTGTATTTTTCTTCACTCTCACGTATAGCCTGTTCTGCTTGTATTTTTAGCGATTGATCTCTTAATATAACAAAAGCAGCAGGTTCTTTATTATAAGATATACTGGTACTATTAAGTTCCATATAAAGAGTACTTTTATCTTTTCTAATTCCTTTTGCATTATAAATTAATGGAAAATTTTCGCCTTTCATTCTTCTTGAATGAATATCAATCATAAAATTTCGGTCTTCATCGCTAACCATATCAAGAAAACCCATTCCAATTAATTCATTTTCTGAATATCCACTCATTTCGCAAAATGCTGGATTTACCAATACAAATTTCCCTTTTTGAGTTATAATAATTCCATCAGTAGCTTTATTAATCAGATTTTTGTATTTTATTTCACTTTCCTTAATAATTTGCTCATTTTCATAGATTGAAGCCAATCGTTTATTGTTGATAAAAGCGATGCCACCTCCCATTAAAAATGTTTCTATATATATAAAGTTATATTTTGTAAATATTGCCCAATCAATATTACCATACGAACCAATTAAAGTTATACTTGAATAAATTATGATAAAGATTATAGAATTGATTAGTAGTTCTAAAAAACCAAAAGGGACAAACAAAAGCCAAGCTATAATTATAAAATTCATTCCAAACCAGTATGGGCTTAATAAACCGCCAGTTAGGTTAGATAAAATTGCAGAATAAAAAACAGATATATAAAACCCTATAATTAATTGGGCTTTTAAATATTTTCGATTTTTATGAAAGTATGAAAATGTTAAACTCGCCAGATAAAAGAATATGCAACTCAATCTTAAAAAAAATACTGGTTTTTTATTCTGAATATCAATAGAATGATCAATAAAATGCCAGCTGGCAACAATAAATAAACCTATAAATGTGATAATGGTAAAAGCAAGCTTCAAATGACTTTCTCTGAATTCAATAAAATCAATATTCGAATTGATTGTATGAAGTTTTTTGATTATATTTTGCTTTTTGATCATTTTTAGATTTAAATATATTTTGCAAAACTACTTATTTTGTGGGTTGAAATCAAATTTTTGGTATTAGATAGGCGTTTGTGCTATTTGAATACCTGAAAAACGTTATTAAAAAAGCCCGTCTAAAAATTTTCAAACGGGCTAAATTTTATTTATTTTTAAATTTACATTGAAGCTGCATCAATCATTTCTCCTGCAGCGTATTCGCCTGAATCTAATTTGTGCTTAATTTTTGAAAAAGCATCTAAAGTATATTCTACATCTTCTAAGGTATGCATAGCCGTGGGAATCAATCGAATAATAATAGTTCCTTTTGGAATAACTGGATATGCGACTATTGAACAGAAAATGTTGAAATTTTCGCGTAAATCAAAAGTCAACTGTGTGGCTTCTGGCACGCTTCCTGATAAAACTACTGGAGTAACAGGCGATTGTGTATTGCCTAAATTAAAACCTCTTTCTTTTAATCCACCTTGTAAAGCACGCACAATTGTCCATAATTTTTCTTTTAATTCAGGACGAGTACGAATTAGGTCCAATCTTTTTAAAGAACCAATTACCAAAGGCATAGGTAACGATTTGGCATATATTTGAGAGCGAAGATTATACATTAAATAACGAATAATAGTTTCTTCGCCAGCTACAAATGCACCAATTCCTGCCATTGATTTTGCAAAAGTTGCAAAATACACATCAATACCATCTTGAACATCTTGTTCTTCTCCTGTTCCGGCACCTGTTGCACCCATTGTTCCAAAACCATGTGCATCATCAACTAATAAGCGGAAGTCATATTTCTTTTTCATTTCAACAATAGCTTTAAGGTTACCCATATCGCCACTCATTCCGAAAACACCTTCTGTTATTACTAAAATTCCGCCTCCAGTTTCCTGTGCTACTTTTGTTGCTCTTTGTAATTGTTTTTCACAACTTTCCATATTATTATGAGGAAAAACAAATCGTTTGCCCAAATGAAGACGCATACCATCAATAATACATGCATGTGCTTCAGAATCATATACTATTACATCTTTTCTGTCAACTAAAGAATCAATAATTGAAACCATTCCTTGATAACCGAAATTTAATAGATATGCAGATTCTTTACCAACAAATTCAGCCAACTCATTTTCTAATTGTTCGTGGTATTTGGTTTGACCTGACATCATGCGAGCTCCCATTGGAGCTGCTAATCCCCAATCTTTGGCAGCTTGAGCATCTGCATCGCGAACTTCTGGCATATTTGCCAATCCCAAATAATTATTTAAACTCCAAACCAATCTTTCTTTTCCCCGAAAATTCATTCTTGTCGAAATTTCGCCTTCAAGTTTAGGAAACATATAATAACCATGTGCTTTCTGAGCGTATTGTCCTAAAGGACCAAAGTTTTTCTTGATTTTGTCGAATATATCCACAACTATATTTTTTTAATTAGTAAATGCTATTTTTTTGCAAAGGTATCAATTTATATAAAAATAGCGATATTTTGATACATAATTTTTATGTATCAAATAATTTATTGAAATTCTTAATATTTTAAAAAATCTTTATTTTTTGTTTGAATACCAATTTATTAAGTAAAAACTTGAAGAAATAAAATTGCAAAACACTTTTTATTAAACATAATATTTAACTTTGTAAAATAGACAAATTTAGAATTCTGTAGTTATGAATAAAGAAAGAATAAGTATTTTTTGGTTTAGACGTGATTTAAGATTTGATGATAATACAGCTCTTTATCATGCTCAAAATAGCGGTTTTAAAGTGCTTTGTGTTTTTGTTTTTGACACATTAATACTTGATAAACTATCAGACAAAAAAGATGCAAGAGTGAGTTTTATTTATAATGAGTTGGGAAAACTAAAACAAGATTTAGAAAAATACAATTCCGATTTACTTATTTTTAAAGGAAAACCAATTGATATTTTCAAGCAAATAACTGAAAAATATAATGTTGCAAATGTATTTGCAAATCGTGATTACGAACCATATGCAATAAATAGAGATTTAGAAATTGAGAATTTATTAACTAAACAAAACATTGAATTTCATTTATTTAAAGATCAAGTTATATTTGAAACCAATGAAATAAGAAAAAGTGACAATTCACCTTATACCGTTTTTGGATTTTATAAAAAAACTTGGTTGATAAAGTATTATGAGCAAAAAATACAAATTCGAAATACAGAAAATTTGTCCAATAACTTCTTGAAAATCAAGCCATCAAACCTGATTTCATTAAAGGATTTGGGTTTTATTAGTACTTCATTTTCATTTCCTTCTAAGACGATAGATTTAAACATAATTAAAAACTATGATTTGAATAGAAATAATCCCAATTTGCCAACAAGTGGTTTGGGATTGCATCTTAGATTTGGAACAATTAGTATTAGAAAAATATTTCAAATTGCTGAATTACACAATGAAGTATGGATGAGTGAATTAATTTGGAGAGAGTTTTTCATGCAAATTTTATCAGCTTTTCCTTACGTTGAAAAATCTGCATTTAAACCAATTTACAATAATATTGAATGGTTGAATAATGAATCTGATTTTGATAACTGGTGTAATGGAAA
Source organism: uncultured Bacteroides sp. (assembly GCA_964636105.1). GTDB lineage: Bacteria > Bacteroidota > Bacteroidia > Bacteroidales > JACABE01 > JACABE01. The sequence goes on along the minus strand of CAZWRD010000004.1, from coordinate 29,714 downwards.
AACAGGATATGGAATTGTTGATGCCGGTATGCGAGAATTGAATGCTACAGGCTTTATGCACAATAGAGTAAGAATGATTGTTGCTAGTTTTTTGTGTAAACATTTACTTATTGATTGGCGGTGGGGAGAAGCATATTTTGCAAGTAAATTACTCGATTATGAATTATCGTCTAATAATGGAAATTGGCAATGGGCAGCTGGTTGTGGATGTGATGCAGCACCTTATTTTAGAATTTTTAATCCGATTATTCAAACACAAAAATTTGATCCTCAACTAATTTATATAAAAAAATGGATTAATGAATTTGATGATTTAAATTATAAATTCATGATTGATCACAAATTTGCCAGGGAAAGGTGCTTGAAAGTTTATAAAAAAATATTTTAGGATATAATAAACTAAAATTCAATAAATAAAAAAAGAGATTGTTGTTTTATACAGCAATCTCTTTTTTGAAGTTAGGCAGTTGGTTCTGCTTCTTTCTTTTTTGTTTTTTTAACGGGCTTTTTTTCAACCATAATATCTTTTTCAGGTTTTTCAACTTTCGAATCTAGAATAGTTTTCTTTTTGTTTTTTGGACGTTTAACACCCGAAGTTCCCAAAATTATTTTGCCCCTTCTTGTTTTTTTGTCACCTTTACCCATAAATCTATAGCTATTAAATTAATTAAATTGATAAAAATCGTTGTAAAGGTAGTAAAAAAATCTCATCTTATTTGATTGAAAAATAAAAAATTATATTTTCCAAGCTTTTTTGATGAAAAAATCTTCAAGAATTTTGTCGGACATTCTGATAACATTACAAAACCAGTTTATTTTTAACTCATAAATTTCTTCTTCTTTAAGTTGCCATTTGATATTTGAATTTCTGATTTTTTCGCTTAAATAAAAAACAGACATAGCAGCTGAAACCGAAATATTAAAACTTTCAGTAAATCCGTACATTGGAATTTTTACAAAAGCATCTGCATTTTCCATTGCAACTTCTGACAAACCTTCTCTTTCTGTTCCAAATACAAGTGCTATTTTGTCATCAACATTCAGATCATTTATAAGCTTATCATTGGTATGAGGTGTGGTTGCAACTATTTTATATCCATTATTTCGTAAATTTTCAAATGCTTCAAGAGTATTATGTTCATTTGAATTATATTTATTCAAACTCAACCACTTTGCAGATCCAAGTTCAACATCAGGATTGAGTTCATATAAATATCTGTTTTCTATGATATGAACATCTTGAATTCCAAAACAATCACAAGTCCGTAAAACTGCACTTGCATTTTGTGATTGAAAAATATCTTCAAGAACAACCGTTAAATGACGAGTTCTTTTTAGAACAATTTCGTTGATTTTACTTTTTTTATTATCTGAAACAAAATTACTTAAATATTCACTTAATTCTTTCTTTTGTTCTAAATCTAAAGTTCTCATTTAAATGTAAAATCTATTTTAATTAATTAACTGGATTATAAATAAATCGGTAAGGCAAATTTGCATCTTCTTGAGCATAATCAACTCCTACCCTTTTAGTTGTTTTTATATTTTCTTCTTTGATATTCAATCCTCTATCTTCAATCCAAATAGCATTATCCTCCAAATTAATACCTGATTGAGAATAATGTATTCCGAGAGCTTTACTTAATTTACCTGGTCCATTAAGTTTATATTTACTCAAATCAGTAATTTTAAGTCTTTGGGCAATTGTTTCAAGTCCTTCAGTGGCAGTTAAACCTCTAATTAATACTGCATGTGGAATATTTTCTTTATTGCTAACAACATTAAATAGCGAATACATTCCATAACATAAATAAATATAGGCTATTCCTCCTTCTTTATACATTATTTCAGTTCGGCTTGTTTTACGATTATTATATGCATGTGATGCTTTATCTGTAACCCCAGCATAAGCCTCTGTTTCTGTAATATAACCACCACAAATAAATCCATTTAAATTGGTAAAAAGATATTTTCCCAACAAGTTTTTAGCTATATCAACCACATTTTCATTTAGATAAAAATCTTTATGTAATTTCACTTTTCTTTTAAAAATTTAAAAAGCAAATTTAAAAAAAAAATAAAAACAAGATATGTATTGTATCCATTTTATTTCATTAATTCCAGAAATTATCCAAAAACTAATTATCAATTATTTAATCAAATATAATTTTTGGCGTTTTTAATTTTCTAAAAATTAAACATTTTATTGAGTAAATTTAATAAATCTGCTTTCATAAATGGTTTAGAAATATAATGAGTACATCCAGCTTTTAGATATTCTTCTTTATGCCCAGTCATTGCATTTGCTGTAAATGCAGCTATTGGAGTATTATTGTTTATTGATTTATCTCTGATGTATTTTACAGCTTCCATTCCATTAATGCCAGCTTTTAGGCTAATATCCATCAAAATAGCATCATATTTTACTAAATCAATGTTTTTCAAAGCAGCTTCAGCTGAGTCAACAATATTTAAATCACAAAAATTTTTCAGAATAAACTTTACCAATTTTCTGCTATCTTCATCATCTTCAACCACAAGAACCTTCTTGTTTTTTGAATTTGAAAATGAAATTTTTTCAGTTTTGTTTTGCTTCAAACTGGTTTCAGCAAAAATTTCATGATCAACAGCAGGTAGCCAAAGGGTAAAGACAGAACCTTTATTCAATTGACTTTCAACAGTTATATTACCTCCCATTAGTTTTGCAAAACGAAGCGAAATATTTAAACCTAAACCTGTGCCTTCATAAGCTCTTGATGTGCCTTCACTTGCTTGTCTGAATTCTTCAAAAATCAAATTCAAATGTTTTTGGTCAATTCCAATTCCGGTATCGTGTACTTCAACGCATGCAAATTCTTTATTATCAATAATATGATAAGTTGTTTTTATCTTAATTTCACCTTGCTTTGTAAATTTTATAGCATTATTTATCAAATTATTTAATATTTTATTTACTAGATTTTCATCAAGAATTGCAAACATTTTATCGTTTGGTATTTCCGAAATTAAAAGCAAGTCTTTCTTTTTTGCCATAGCTACAAAAAGATTAAAACTCTCTTTTGATAAAAGATTTAAATCCTTTTTATGTAACTCTAATTTACTAGAATCAGTTTCAATTAATGATAAATCAAGAATAGAATTAAGTGTATGCATCAATCGAGTTCCACTTGAATGAATTGTTTCAGCCATCATTTGATAGCTTTCATCTTCAATGTCATCTTTCATTAACTCTGCAAAACCTAAAATTCCATTTAGTGGAGTTCGTATTTCATGGCTCATATTGGCTAATAATCTCGATTTTAATAAACTAACCTGTTCGGCTTTTTCTTTAGCTTCAATTAATTCCGAAATCATTTTTTTTCTTTCACTAATATCTTCACCAACACCTATATAATGAGTTGTTTCATTTTTCTCGTTTTTAATAGGAGAAATAATAGTTGATACCCAATAAAATTCGCCATTCTTCTTTTTACTTAAAAATTCACCTTGCCATTCTTTCTCATTTGAAAATTTATCCCAAAGATCTTTAAATTCTTCTTTTTCAATTGTTTTTGGTAATTCGTCTTTAATATTTTTACCAATTATTTCAAAAGAAGTGTAACCAGTTATTTTTAAGTAAATTGGGTTAACATATTCAATATTTCCTGTCTTATCAGTAATGATGATAATTGCTGGACTTTGTTCAATTCCCATCGAAAGTTGACGAATTTTTTCTTCGTCATTTTTACGTTGAACTATTTTCCATACTGTATCCATCATTAATTTTAATTGCATGATGTCGGTGTCATCATAATTTCCATCTTTGTTTGCTACACCTACTGTTGCAACTATCTTATTGTCAATAAAAACTGGAATACCTAAAAAATTATATAATACAGAATGCCCAGTGGGGTAGCCTTTTTTTAATTCATCTGTTGAATGAAAATTATTATCGATAATAGGTTTTCTTTGTCTTATAGCTTCACCCCAAAAGCCAATATTATCTAAATGATAAGATCTCGTATTTTCAGAGGCTTTAATATCACATTCTTTTAAAACATTTTTTGACCATGAATTTCTTTTAAATAATTTTGTTTCTTCATTATAATGATAAATAAAACCTATTTTGCTGTTAGTCAATAATACAGCTTCTTCAAGTGCTAAATCTAATAATTCTTGAATTGTATCAAATTTGCTTTGAGATATTCTTAATAAGCCTTTTAAACGTTGCTCATTTTTTTTGATAATATTCTGACTAGCAATTTTTTCTCGATTCTGAATTGCAATAGCAATAATATCGGCTATCTGACATGCAAAATTTATTTCATCTGATTCCCATTTGTGTTCTTCATTTATAAATTCAAAACAAACAATTCCCATTGTTTTGCCTGATACAATGATAGATGCATCTAGCAAAGATTTAATATTTAATGGGATTAGGTATTTATCTGATAAACCTTTTGTTCTGTCGTCAGTTATTGGATTATTTGCATCGATATACTTCGAATTCAAAAATGCTTTAAATTCATTTTTAAATTCGTTTCTGCTTATCGGATTATTTTCTATATGAGCTTGAGTTAAATTGTTATATAAATCGCTACACATCAATTTTTCTGAATCATCATCTAAAAGCCATATACTAACTTGACTTATTCCAAATATTTTTGAAATATTTTCTGTTATAATGTATGCAAACTCATCAATACTTCCGTTTGATTGTAATGGAGAAATAGAGAGCTCGGCAATCAAATTTTTCTGTTTTTCAATCCGATCTAACATACAATTAAGCTCGTCTTTGGCTTTTTTCATTTCAGTAATATCTCTACCAAAAACTACTAACCCCTTCTTGGAATCATCTTCATTAAATAATGGTACTTTAATTACATCAAAATAGCGTAAATTACCGTTAATATCTGGAATGTTTTCTTCGCTTCTACATGCTTCTTTTTTCTGGTAAGCAATTTCATCAGATTCGGCACAATTTCTAAAAGATTCTTTATATATTTCTGATGTGTATTCTGCTAATTCAAAGTCTGTTTTATTATAATAATCTTGTTGTTGAAGATTAAAGGTTTTTAAAATAGAATCATTTGCTGTAATCCATTTTCCTAGATGATCTTTAAAACATATGCTATCTGGCGTGGCATTAATTAAATTCTTTAATTTTTCTTCATTGTCTTTTATTTGCTTAAATGCTGATTTTAGTTCAGTTATGTCAGACATGGCTATTATTATACTTTTTCTATCATTTAAGAGCAATGGCTTAATACTAACTTTAAGCCATTTATTAATTATTGAATTGTCAAACAATACAGATAATTCCGATTCGAAATCTTTAAACTCTTTAAATTCCTTTAAAGCGTTTTCTATATTAATGTTTATCAAACAGTTTTTACATGCTATGCCATTGCCACATTCTGATTTTTCTATAAATCTATTATAACATTCTAAAATTTCGCCACATTTTTTATTAATTAATTCTTCTTTCTTTTTATTAAATAAATCTTCAGACGCAGGATTGGCATATGTAATACTTTTTTCTTCATCAATTACCAACATGGCGATTGGAGAAGAATATAGAATATTATTTAAGTTATCTCTTTCTTTAATAACTAACTTTTCAGCATTTTTTCTTTCTGTAATATAATTTGAAATACTTAATATTCCTTGTTTTCCATTTGGCAATAAAACTCTTTTTTCATAAAGTTCAACATTATGAGTGCTTCCATCTTTATTAATGCTTTCAACCTCTTGAATAAGTGTATTTCCTAAAAGTATTTTTTTTATATTATCTTCTACAAAGTAATGAAAATCAGGTTTAATAAAAGCTTTTACACTATGGTTTATCAATTCTTCTCTCGAATATCCGGAACTTTTACAAATCATATCATTTGCTTCAATAATCATTCCGTTTTCATCTTCTAAAATGATACCAGTTGGTGCTATTGAAAAAAGAGTACGATATCGTTCTTCGCTTTCAATTAGCAACTTACGAGCTTTTCTTCTATTTTCCTGCATACCAATTGCAGTAGCAATAATTGTAATAAATTGCTCATGTTCAATTGTTGGAACAATATCTTCTTGAAAAACAGCACATAAAGAACCTAAAGATTCGCCTTCACATTCAACTGATTTTCCTATATAAGTTAATAGTTTATAAGGCTTTACATTTGGATCTGTTGAGTAATAATGAGTATTTTGCAAATCTCTTACTACAAACATTTTATTTGAGTTTTTCAAAATAACATCATAACAAATATGACCATCTGGCTTATCAATAGGATTGTAATCTGGAGGAGTATTCCATTGACCTATTGAACATAACATACCGTCAGTAATTCTATTATATAAGGTACAACTTGCCCCTAAAAGTTCGCCAAAAATTCCAGTTAATTGATCAATATTTTCTTCATATGAAGTCCCTAAATTAGCCAAACAATTGTTTAATCTAATTAATTGATCTTGCGACTTTTTACGTTCACTTATATCTCTAACTACTGCTAAAACTCTTTTATTTCCATTTATTTCTGCTACTTTTAATGAAACTTCAACCCAAAAAAACTCATTATTTTTCTTTTTAGCTAACCATTCAAAAACCTGAACTCCTTCATTTATAGATTTTTTTATTAATTCTTGAGCATATTTTTCGGTATAAGGTTCGAATGAGGCACTTAAAAGTCCTGTTTCTGAATTAATTAATAGTTCTTTATCATCATATCCAAACATTTTTAAGGCAGATTCATTTAAATCAATTATTAAACCTGTTTCGATGTTGTGAATAAAAATTGCTTCAAGTGTTGAATTGAAAATTGTTTTGTAGCTATTTTCACTTTCAATTAGCTTTTTTTCTATTTCTAATTTATTTAAAAATTCTGCTTGTTGTTTAAGAGCATTAACTATCGAATTTCCAATACGTTTTATATTATCTTTTAGTACATAGTCTATTGCACCTGCTTTCATACATTCTACTGCAATATCTTCGTTTTGAGAGCCTGTTACTATAATTAATGGTATATTTATTTTGCTTTCTTTTAAAATTTCAATCGCATCTAAACCTGTAAAAGAAGGAAGACTATAATCAGAAATGATAATTTCCGGTTTAAAAGAATGTAAATATTTTATATAATCATATTTATTATCCAATTTACAAAAATCAGCTAATGGAATTGTTTTGCTTATTTCTCTGACTATAATTTCATAATCAGTATTAGAATCTTCAATAATTAATATTTTTGTATTCATTTAATTGCAAATTTGAAAGTTAAATAATTTATATTAATTAAAATGGTATAATACTCAATCCGACAGAAATTGGAAATATTTGAGGACCTTTATCTTTTTCAAATATTTTTGATAAAGAATAGTAGGTCATTAAATTAAATCTCCCATAACCTATTCGTCCTATAATCCCATAATTCCAATCTAAAACATTTCTTATATTACTTTTTTTAATAATAACTTGTTCTGAAGTATTTTCAACAATGTCTTCTCCTTTAAATTTGGTATGATTACTAATGTTATAACCAATTTTAAAACCTAAAGATGCTCTAATTCTTTTGTTTCTTTCAGCTCTGGTTTTAAATCTCAATTCAATTGGAATGTCAATATAAGTAAGATTTATTTTATTTATTGAATATGCTACAGATTTTTGGTAATAATTTCCTAATGTAGTCATTACCGTGTTACCAGTAGGTTCGCCTAAATTATTTCTTTCCAAAACAGGGATTGCATCACTATATAAATTATGTGAACTTACTCCTATACCGAGAGCAATACTAAAATTGCTTGTTTTTATCGGACGATTATACATTACATAAAAATTAGCACCTTGATTTATAGCTCGCAAATTAACATTTGAAGGAACTTCTTGCCATAAGTCTTGGAATACATCAAAAATAATTAAATCTTTTCCTTGATTCTTTTCTTTTGAAAATGTAATTGTATCTTGAGAACAAACTCTAATTGAGATAAATAGAATAATAAAAAAAAGATAATAGTTTTTCATACTGAATATTTTGTAATTTATAGAACAAAGATAAGTATTTTTGCAAATAAAACCTTATTTTAATAAGATTGTTTAGAAAAAAAACAATTATGATATCTAAAAAAATTGCAGTAGATTTTGATGGAACAATTGTTGAAAATAAATATCCAGAAATTGGAGAAGAACAATTGTTTGCATTTGCTACACTCAAAGAGTTACAAAAGCAGGGACATCGCTTAATTTTATGGACTTATCGAAGTGGAAGAAGTTTATCTGAAGCCGTTTACTATTGTAAGGAAAATGGTATAGAGTTTTATGCAATTAACAAGAATTATCCTGAAGAAAAATTTGATGAAAGCATTAGTAGAAAAATTGATGCTGATTTTTATATAGATGACAAAAATATTGGAGGTTTTCTAGGATGGAGCAAAATTTGGGAATTGCTTGGGAATAATTCTTTTGGGAATAATGCAGAAAAATTTAATAAGAAAAAAGCAAAGTCATTTTTTACGTTTTTTAAAAAATACTAATTGAGCAGATTTAAGAAAATTACAGATTGGTTGCCAACCACCGTAAAGGAAATGGAAATCAGAGGTTGGGAACAGCCTGATATTATAATAGTTTCGGGTGATGCTTATGTTGACCACCCAGGATTTGGACATGCAGTAATTGGAAGAATTCTTGAATCAAAAGGATATAAAGTTGCTATTTTGCCACAACCTAATTGGAGAGACGACTTAAGAGATTTTAAAAAAATGGGGAAACCTCGCTTGTTTTTTGGTGTTACAGCAGGCTGCATGGATTCAATGGTTAATCATTATACTGCTTCTCGCCGTTTAAGAAGTGATGATGCCTATACACCTGGAGGAATTGCCGGATTTAGACCTGATTATGCCAGTATTGTTTATTCTAAGATTCTAAAAGATTTATTTCCAGACACTCCAGTGATAATTGGCGGTATTGAAGCTTCATTACGTAGAGTTACTCATTATGACTATTGGTCTGATTCATTAAAACCATCAATTTTAATTGAAAGTCAAGCAGATATGCTTGTTTATGGAATGGGCGAAATGGCAATTGTTGAAATTGCTAATTATTTAAATAACAATCTATCAATTGATTCGATTAAAGATATACCACAAACTGTTTATAAAATTCCAGTAACGAATATAGAATATGATATTAATAATTGGAAAACAATAGAAATTCAATCGCATGAGCAATGTTTGAAAGATAAAAAATTATATTCGTCTAATTTTAAAATTATTGAAGAAGAATCAAATAAATTAAATGCAAATCGTATTTTGCAAAAAATTGGAAAAGATTATTTGGTAATTAATCCACCTTATCCGGTAATGACTGAAAAACAGATTGATACTTCATTCGATTTGCCATATACAAGATTACCACATCCAAAATATGAAAAAAGGGGCGATATTCCTGCATATGAAATGATAAAATTCTCAGTAAATATTCATCGTGGTTGTTTTGGTGGATGTGCATTTTGCACGATATCAGCACATCAAGGAAAATTTATTGCAAGCAGATCAGAAAAATCTATAATGAATGAATTGGAAAAATTAACTGAATTACCTGATTTTAAAGGATATATTTCTGATTTAGGTGGACCATCTGCTAATATGTACCAAATGAAAGGTAAAGATGAAAATATCTGTAATAAATGTAAACGGTATTCTTGCATCCACCCTTCTATTTGTAATAATTTGAATACAAATCATTTACCCTTAGTTCAGTTATATCAGAAAGCTAGCAAGATAAAAGGTATCAAAAAAGTTTTTATTGGTAGCGGAATAAGATACGATTTGTTTGTAGGAAAAACACATCAGGAATCAAAAGAAAATGCTTATGAATTATATGCCAAAGAATTAATTAGCAATCATGTTTCAGGCAGATTAAAGGTTGCTCCAGAGCATTCATCTGAAAATGCATTAAAAATAATGAGAAAACCTTCGATGAGGCTTTTTTATGAATTCAAATCAAAATTTGAAAAATATTCGCATGAAGCAGGTTTAAATCAACAAATAATTCCCTATTTTATATCAAGCCATCCTGGATGTGAATTATCAGATATGGCAATGCTGGCTTTAGAAACAAAGAAATTAGGTATTAAACCTGAACAAGTTCAAGACTTCACTCCTACTCCTATGACCTTAGCTACAGAGATTTATTATTCAGGTTATCATCCTTATACACTCGAAAAAGTTTTTGTTGCAAAATCACCAGAACAAAAAAAAGATCAGAATCGTTTCTTTTTTTGGTATAAAACCGAAAATCATAAATGGATTCATACTACTTTGAAAAATATTGCAAAAGAAGAAATTGCATTAAAGCTATTGCCTCAAACAAAATTTCAAAAAAAAATAATTTCTAAACAAAATTTCAGAAAAAAACATTAGTTTCCATTTTTTTTTGTTCTATTTTGTTTGTTTACATAAATTTAACATCATTTATTATTCGATTGAGTATAAAAACGTTTCCAATGTTTAATATTTATAGTACTTTTGCAATAATTATGAATGATTTTAATAATAAAGGGGTTTGCTTTATGAATTGAAAATCATTATTTTAAAAATTTATCTAATTATTGTACAAAATGCTAATAATTGGATTATTAGGGTTTTGAGTTTTTTTTTATTAAAAATGAACTCAAAGCACTTTAGTTTATTGTTTTGTTTTAAATATTTTTTTGTTTTTAAATATATTTTCTACAAATAAATAGTTATAGTATTATAAATTAGAATATTATATTGCATATGCACAAATTTCATATCCCTGTAATGGGAATTGGCTTTACAGTTGACACACCAGCAAAAGTTGCTCATTTGGGTATTTCTTCAGTTATTTCTCTATTAGACGATATTCTTATCGAAAAAATGAGAGAATTTTATTGTAATAAATTTGAAATTCCTTATAATGAGATAAGTAATAAAGTTGAAGATTTTAGAGCAAAACGTATTACAACCTACTTGAATCTTTTAGATAAAATAGTAAAAGATAAATTTGCTGAACTAAAAAATTCTGCATCAGAAATGGGTAAAGAGTTTGATAAATACATTGAACTATTACCTGATTTTTCGCCTATTAAATTGAAATTTAATGAATTTCAAAAAGATATTCAAAATAAAAAAGAGCATTTGCAATGGATTTTGAATAATATGAAGATGGGAGATATAGATGTAAATATCATGACCAAATTAGATAAATACAATTATTTAAATGGTGAGAAACAATTGGTTGAATTTAATGATGCTCATGCTGCTTTAAGAGGCTTTGCTGAGAGTAATTTAAGTTCTTCTGTTGTTTTGTCAGCAGGAATGAACCCTCGCTTATATGCTTATTTTGAGAAATTTAACGATTTTTATCCGGATGAAAGTGGTTTTCTGAAAAAGAAAATTACTTTAAAGGTTAGTGATTATCGTTCTGCTTTAATTCAAGGCAAATTCTTTGCAAAAAAAGGACTTTGGGTTTCTGAATACAGAATAGAATCAGGTTTAAATTGTGGAGGTCATGCTTTTCCTACTCAAGGTCATTTAATGGGACCAATTATGGAGGAATTTAAAAACAATAGAGAAGAACTGTACAAATCAACATTTGAATTATATCAAACTGCATTAACAAACCTTAATCGCCATTGTCCAGAGAAACCTCCCTATATTAAAATAACCGCTCAAGGAGGAATCGGCACTCATCAAGAACATGAATTTTTACTTGATTATTATAAACTTGATTCTATTGGCTGGGGCTCTCCATTTTTATTAGTACCCGAAGTGGTAAATGTTGACGACAATACACTTAAATTACTCAGCAATGCTCAAGAAAAAGATTTGTATTTGAGTAATACTTCACCTTTAGGTGTTCCTTTTAATACACTGAAAAACAACACAAAAGATATTGAAAAGCAAGAGTGGATTAATAAAGGAAAACCAGGTAGTTCGTGCCCTAAGAAATATGGTGCAATAAATATTGAAGAGATGTGCACAGCTTCAAGCAAATATCAGAGAATGAAGATTAAAGAACTTGATTCGATTAACTTGAGCGAACAAGAATACAAAAAAGCATTTGATAAAATTACTGTAAAATCTTGTATTTGCGTAGGTTTAGGTACTACTCCTTTATTGGTAAATGATTTAGATATAAAAGTAGAAGGATCTGCAGTTTCTGTTTGTCCTGGTCCTAATATGGCTTATTTTGACAAAATTGTTAGCCTTAAAGAAATGGTTGATCATATTTATGGACGAACAAATTTATTACGTAGTGAAATCAGACCAAATATGTTTGTTAATGAAGTTGGTTTATATTTTAATTATTTAGAATCTGAAATACAAGAAGTAGCAGATACTGCCTCTGAAAAACAAAAACAATATTTTGATGTTTTCAGACAAAATATGATTTCTGGAATTGATTATTATTTTAATTTAGCAGACAAAATTGGTATTGAAAATGATAATTTCAATCTCGACTTGCTTAAAAATTATAAAACGAAACTTCAAGAAATTAATATTTAATAATTTTCAATGAATAGCATACTTAATCAAAACCTTTATTTTATAAAAGAACATGTTGGCGTTTTTAAAGCTGCCAATAATTTTGATATTTTTAATCCAGATAGTCAGCAAATTATAATGAATTGCCGAGAAGAAAATCTAAGTTTTATTACTAAATTTTTTCGCTTCACTGACTATAAAAGGATGACACCTTTTGATATTTTAGTTAAAACTATAGAAGGTAAAACAGTTTTAACTGTAAAGAGAGGATTTTCCTTGTTTTTGTCAACAGTTGAAGTTTTTGATGAAAATGAAAATCTTGTTGGTCGATTCAAACAAAGATTTTTTTCAATTGGCGGTAAATTTGATATTTATGATGCAAATGAATCAATTTTATGTTCATTGATTGGGAAATGGACAAGTTGGGATTTTAAATTTGTAAAAGATAATGTTGAATTTGCACATGTTAGTAAAAAATGGGCTGGTATAGGCAAAGAACTCTTCACTTCCGCCGATAATTATATGTTGAACATAGATAAAGATGTTCCAAGTAATCATCCAATTAGAATCCTTATTTTGGCTGCAGTTTTATGTATCGATATGGTTATTAAGGAATAGATTTTAAAATTCTTTATGATGGATTTTTCTAAATATCAGCATTTTATATTTGATTGGAATGGAACCCTATTAGATGATTTATGGCTTGCCGTAGATGTTATTGATAAAATGTTAGTTAAAAGAGGATTAGCTGGAATGACCAAAGAAAGATATTGTGAAGTTTTTGACTTTCCTGTTAAAGATTATTATCAGAATATTGGTTTTGATTTTGAAAAAGAATCATTTGAAATTGTTGGTACAGAATTTATTGTTGAATATGATAAACGTCAGTATGAATGTAATTTGCAAGATTCATCAAAAGAATTACTTCAAGTTCTATATGACAAAAATTTTCATCTTAGTGTGTTGTCTGCAAGAGAGCAAAGTATGCTCGAACAAAATTTGAAACATTTTGGAATTAATCATTATTTCCCTGTAATTTCAGGATTAAAAGATCATTATGCAAATGGCAAACTTGAAAGTGGTTTGCAATTAATTGAAAATGCACATGTTGCACCTGAATTTACGATTTTAATCGGCGATACCTTACATGATGCAGAAGTAGCAAAAGAAATGGGAATTGATTGTATATTAATAGCTTCTGGTCATCAGGCAATTCACAGACTTAAGACTGCTGAAATTGAGATTTTTGATTCAATAAATCAACTTTTCAAATTTTTCAACAATAGAAAATCAATATAGTAAGATAATCTTAATTTTTATCATTTAGCTAAAATACTTCTTTATTTCGAGGTTTAATTTCTGATAATCAAATATTAATACAATTTATACACTAATCTAATAAAATTAGAAATAGTTATTACTCTCCTTTTTTACAGTAATTTAGCTTATTTTTTGTACAAATATCGTTTAAAAAGTGATGAAATTTCTTAAATTTGCATAAAACATTTTGATATGATTAGCTTTATATTAAACGATAATAAAATAGTTTTCAATGGAAATTCAGAAATATCTTTATTGAATTTTCTTCGAAACCAAATGAATATAACATCTGTAAAAGACGGATGTTCAGCGCAAGCTAGTTGTGGAGCTTGTATGGTTGAAATTGATGGAAAACCCAAATTAGCTTGCACAACAAAGCTAAAAAATCTGGAAGGTACAAAAATTTATACCATGGAAGGTTTTCCTGAATATATAAAGACCACATTAGGAAAAGCATTCGTTGAAAAAGGAGCTGTTCAATGTGGATTTTGTACACCAGGCTTTATTATGCGTACCAAAATATTGTTACAAAACAACCCAAATCCAACAATAGAAGAGATAAGAACTGCATTAAAACTAAATTTATGCAGATGTACGGGTTATAAAAAAATTGAAGAAGCTATAATATATGCTGCCAGTCATTTAGCTGAAAACAAAGAAATTATAAGCGAAATACAGAGTGGTAAAATTGGAACATCTATCCCAAAATACAATTCGTTTGATACTGCAATAGGAAAAAGAAATTTCGTAAATGACATTCATATTGAAGGTTCGCTTTATCAAGCATTGCGATTTAGCGATTATCCAAGGGCTAAAGTATTAAATATCAATTTAGAAAATGCCTTAAAATCGGATGGGGTAATTAAAATCATAACTGCTAAAGATATTCCTGGACAACAGAAAATTGGTTTGATTTATAATGATTGGCCTTTAATGATAGATATTGGAGAAACCACACATTATTATGGAGATGTGATTGCTCAGGTAATTGCTGATACAGAAGATAATGCGAGAAAAGCTACAAGATTGATTGAAATTGAATATGATGTTTTAGAGGTTGTAAGTGATCCTTTAAAAGCATTAGAATCAGATTCACCTCAAGTTCATGAGAATCATTCAAATTTGCTTGATAATTGCATAATTAAAAGAGGAAATGCAGATGAAATTATTAATAAATCTGATTATGTATCACGTGGAGTATATGATACACAGCGAATTGAACATGCATTTTTGGAAGTTGAGGCTGCAATTGCCTATCCTATAACTGATGGTATAGAATTAATTTCGCAAAGTCAGGGAGTTTATGAAGACAGGCGTCAAGTTGCAATGATCTTGGGAATAGCAGAAGAAAAAGTAAGAGTAATTTTAGTGCCAAATGGAGGAGGTTTTGGGGGTAAAGAAGATATGACAGTTCAAGGTCATGTAAGTTTAGCTGCTTTTTTGTTACAAAAACCTGTAAAACTATGTCTTACACGCGATGAATCAATAAAAATGCACCCAAAACGCCATCCAGTTCATATGGTTATGGAATTGGGCTGTGATATCAATGGGAAATTAACAGCATTGAAACTCAGAGCTGTTGGAGACACAGGAGCATACGCTTCTGTTGGAACCAAAGTTTTGGAAAGAGTTGCCGGACATGCTACTTCAGGCTATTTCGTACCAATAATTGATATTGAGGCTAAAACTGTTTATACCAATAATATACCATCAGGTGCCATGCGTGGTTTTGGTGCAAATCAGGTAGCATTTGCAATTGAAAGTTGTATTGACGATTTATGTAAACAAGGAAATTTCGACCGTTGGAAATTCAGATACAATAATGCATTGGTTGATGGTTTAACAACAGCAACCGGACAAAAGCTAAAAGGTGTTGGTATAAGAGAATGTTTAAATGCTCTTAAAGATGATTATTATAAAGCTAAATATAAAGGTATAGCAACTGGCATAAAAAACAGTGGAATTGGAAATGGAATGATTGATTTCTCTAATGTGATTATCACAATAATATCTGCTCAAAAAGTTCTTATTGAACATGGTTGGACTGAAATGGGACAAGGAATTCATACTATGGCAATTCAAACATTGTGTGAAGAAACAAATTTATCGCCCGAAATTATTGAGGTAGAAGTTGACACTGTGGCTCAAATTAAAACGGGAATGACTACTTCTTCAAGAGCAACTGCCTTACTTGGAAATGCAATTATTGATGCATGTAAAGTTTTAAAAACAGATTTGCAAAATTATAACTTAATAGATTTAGTTGGGAGAAAATATTTGGGAGAATATAAATGCGACTGGACAACCAAGCCAGGAGCTGATGTTGAAGAAATTATTACTCATTACTCATATGGCTATGCAGCTCAATTGGTTGTGTTAGATGAAGAAGGCAATATTGAAAAAGTTATAGCAGCTCATGATGCAGGAAAAATAATGAATCCAATGTTGTTTGAAGGGCAAATACAAGGTGCAGTGCATATGGGACTAGGCTATGCTTTAAGTGAAGATTTGCCAATGAAAGATGGATACTTAATTTCTACAAAACTTAAAGATTGTCAAATATTAAAAGCTCATGAAACCCCCGAAATTATTGTTAAAGGAATAGAAGTTAAAGATGAAGTTGGTCCATATGGAGCTAAGGGAATTGGTGAAATAGGGCTTGTACCAACAGCAGCTGCAGTTGCAAATGCATTTTGTGATTTTGATGGCATCAGACGCTATAAATTGCCAATTAAAAGAAAATAGATTTTAATGTTATCAACAATTTCTATTTAATAAAAATAAATACTATTACAAAATTTTGATGCAAATTTTGTTATTTTTGTGAAATATAATAACTTAAAGAGTTTATATTTGCATGTTTTTTGTGCAAATAAGTATAATAAATTTATTTAACAATGAAGAAGTTCTTACCCTTTATATTTTTTTTGTGTATATTATTTAATATCAGCAATTTGTTTGCCATAAATGGTAAAATAACAGATAAAATAGGAAATCCTGTTCCATCTGCAAAAATTGTCTTTACAAATACTAAAGATCCAACTAGTGTATATCAAACCATTTCTGATGCAAATGGCAATTATACTCTGGAATTACCTACATTTAATGTTGAAAAAACAGATAAACAATACACTTTTTTTGATATTTATCCTAATCCTTTTTATGATGGTACTGTAATCCCATTTTTTTTAAATAAATCAGGAAATTGTTATATATATATATACAATTTAATGGGACAAAAAGTTAGAACAATTTCCGAAAGTATTATGACAGCTGGTTTGCATCAAATAATTTGGGATGGTACTACAGATAAAAATCAAAGAGTTTCACCTGGTTTTTTTATTGTTTATATGTATTTTGAAGGTAGAAGCACTAGCCAGAAAATTATGATGAGAGCTAATAACAATGTTGCAGTTTTTACAAACGGAATACCTTATGTACCACAAATGGATACTTCAAAAATGATAACTTATAATGTTAAAATTACTTCTGATTCTACATTGCCGTATTCTGTTGGAAATTATGTGGTTAAAGATATTAATAATGTCAATTTTACTGTATTTAAAAAATTAGCACTACCATTTAAGGTTTCTGGCACATATTTAAGTATAAACAAAGGTGATAATACATATGATACAATTTTTGTAAACGGAATTAATTTAGGTATAGGAATGCCCGGAACTTTTCCCGGAGAAATGGCAGCAACTTCACAAGATTACAGACGTTGGTTTTCTGAAATGTCTGAAATAGGGTTTAATACAATACGTGTTTATACGATGCATTATCCTCGGTTTTATGATGAATTAGCAAAATACAATACAGAAAATCCAAATAAACCTTTATACTTACTTCATGGAGTTTGGCTAGATGAGGATAAACCTCATGATAATTTTTATAGTTTTACAAATGAGTTTACCTTAGATATTTATGAAGTAATAGATTGTTTACATGGAAACAAAACACTACCAGAACGACCAGGAAAAGCATCTGGAAATTATTTTACAAATGTTTCTCCTTGGGTTTTAGGTTATATTGTTGGTAGAGAAGTTCATCCCGAAGAAGTTTTTTATACAAATTCTCAAAATATTGAAATAGATAGTTATAATGGCAATAATTTAAGTATGCCTGATTCTACCAAACCACATAGTCCAACTGAATGTTGGATAACACAAAGTCTTGATCGTTTGATTAGTTATGAAAGACAAAAATATAAGGTTGAACGACCAGTTAGCTTCTCAAGTTGGCCTACTCTTGATCCATTTTATCATGAAACTGAACATTTTTTCTACTCATTAGAAGATTCTGCCCAAGTAGATTTTTCAAAAATTGTAAATAATAATGCCCCTGCTGGCTTTTTTATAAGTTATCATGCATATCCTTATTATCCTGATTTTATGACAGATGAACCTGGTTATTTAGGATATAATGATAATTATGGAAATAATAATTATTTACCTTATTTACTATCTTTATGGCAACATTATACCAAAGATAAATTGATTCCAGTTATTGTTGCGGAATATGGCGTTCCTTCAAGTTGGGGAGATGCACATTTTGCAAGCTCTGGAATGAATCATGGGGGACATACATATGATAAACAAGGATTTTATAATGCAAGAATGTTAGAAAATATGAATTCTAACGCATTGCTTGCTGGGGGTTGTCTTTTTGCTTGGATTGATGAATGGTTTAAACAAACATGGATAGTTAATCCTATGACATGCAAGGCTGAAAGAAGACCTATGTGGCATAATTTAACTAGTCCTGAAGAAAATTTTGGTTTAAAAACATTTATTCCTGACACAATTATATTTGAAAATTATCCTGAATTATTTTCTTTTGGAAATGATATTAAAAGTGTAAAGACAGCTGTTGATTTCCAATTTTTTCATGTAAAGATTGAACTTAATGACTCAATTTCTCAAAATGATACTTTAATTATTGCATTTGACACATATGACGATGATTTAGGTGAATTATACCTTCCTGATGGCAGAATGTTAAATAAACGTTCTGAATTCTTTCTAAATGTAAATAAAGACTCTGCAAATTTATTTGTAACTAGAGCTTATAATACTTACGGAATTTATTTTATAACAAAATGGTGGCCAGATACACTTACATCTCAGTTATTTCATTCTATTGCAAGTAATAAAGCTCCTTGGGATTTGGTTAGCTGGAAAAATAGCATAAAAGATACTGCATCAATTCAATACATTGGTCGGTTACTTTCCAGAGATTCAACAGATAATAATACCAATCTGGATGCTGTTGTTAGAAATAAATATTCATATGATATAAGAATACCATGGCAATTATTAAATTTTACAGACCCTAGTCAAAGTGAAGTACTTGCAGATTATAGAATTACAAAAGACACAACTGAAGTTAGAAAAACAGATGGAATTGCAATTGATATAAGATATAGGCAAACTACTTATACTTCACAAAGAAAAACTTGGGATTCTTGGGGATATATTAATCAAAATTCAGGTGAATTTATTTTTCCTAAGTATAGGGAAGTAAAAAAGAAATCTTATGATGTTTTTAAAGAACGTATTAAACTATTAAATTTAAAACCAAAGATTTAATAAGATTTTTAAACATTCAAAAAGTTTGAGCTAATACTTAACATCTTGTTTTCTGTATTTCTCAAACTTTTTTTTATTTTTGCAAATAGGGAATTTCTTCTATACATATTTCTATAAAAATGAAAAACAAGTATATACATGATATGAAGGTAATCAGTAACAAAAATCTGAATACCAAATATTTTCTTTTAACATTAGAACCACCAGAAAATATGCCAGTAATTCTTCCTGGTCAGTTTGCTCAGGTTGAAATTAATGGCTCAAAAAATACATTTTTACGTCGTCCGCTTAGCATTCATGATGTTGATTATAAAAATAATACAATAAAACTTCTGGTTCAAATAATTGGAGAAGGAACTAAAAAACTTTCTGAAATTAAGGTAGGAGAAAGCTTAAATATGGTTTATCCTTTAGGAAATTCATTTTCAATATCTCAAAAAGAAAATATACTTCTTGTTGGAGGAGGCTGCGGGATAGCTCCTCTTCTTTATTTAGCAAGAGTGATGTCAGAAAATAATATAAAAGTAACTACATTAATTGGTGGAGCCTCAGAAAGTGATATTTTAGAAGCTGATGAATATAGGAAATATGGAGATGTGTTTATTACGACTATGGATGCCTCTTTAGGTGAAAAAGGATTGGTTACACAACATTCTGTATTTAATACCGATAAATTATCCTTTAATGCCATATATACTTGTGGTCCGGAACCAATGATGAAAGCTTTGGCAAGAATAGCAAAAGAAAAAAATATCAGATGTGAAGTTTCACTCGAAAATATGATGGCTTGTGGAATTGGCGCTTGTTTGTGTTGTGTAGTTGACACCAATGATGGAAATAAATGTACTTGTACAGAAGGACCTGTTTTTAATTATAATGAACTAAAAGGATGGAGTTAAAGAATATGCCTGATTTAAGTGTAAAAATTGGAAATTTGGTATTAAAAAACCCAGTTATGACTGCTTCTGGTACTTTCGGTTATGGAGAAGAGTTTGTTGATTTTTTCGATATTTCAACTTTGGGAGGAATTATTGTAAAAGGAACTACCGGAAGTAAACGCGAAGGAAATGCCTATCCACGTATGGCTGAAACTCCATCGGGTATGTTGAATGCAGTTGGTTTACAGAATAAAGGTGTTGATAACTTTATTTCCGATATTTATCCCCGAATAAAAGATTTTAATACACACATGATTGTAAATGTATCGGGTTCAACAATTGATGAATATGTAATGGTTGCATCTAAATTGAATGAACTTGATAGAATACCTGCTATTGAATTAAATATTTCGTGTCCAAACGTAAAAGAAGGTGGCATGGCTTTCGGAACCAGTTGTCCTTCTGCTATTGCAGTAACAGAGGCAATCAGAAAAGTTTATCATAAAACTTTAATTGTTAAACTTTCACCTAATGTTACTAATATTGCAGAAATGGCAAAGGCTGTTGAAGGAGCTGGGGCAGACTCAGTTTCTTTAATTAACACTCTTTTGGGGATGGCTATTGATATCGATCGTCAAAAACCTTTGCTTTCTACAATAACTGGAGGTTTATCTGGACCTGCCGTTAAACCAATAGCTCTAAGAATGGTATGGCAAGTAGCAAAAGCCGTTAAAATACCTATAATTGGTTTAGGTGGTATTATGAATGCTGATGATGCAATTGAATTTTTATTAGCTGGAGCTACTGCAATTCAAGTAGGAACTGCTAATTTTATTGATCCAGCAGTTTGCCCCAAAATAATTGATGGAATAAATGATTATTTAATCAAACATCGAAATACGAATGTTAATCAAATTATTGGTATAATATAACCCCAATAATTAATTATTAGAATTAGAAATCGAAAACTAATTGATTTCTAGCTTGATTGATTACGATATTTTATTGTTTTAAATTATTCAATTGCTTTTACTCTAATAAGTATTTGAGTCAGAAAAAATATCCTTATTCGGGAGAATATTCCCTAAAGGACTTATCTGAATAAAATATCAATATTCGTTCTATTTCTTTTTTAGGTATTACATTTTCATGTATTTCTTTTTCTATTTTTTTTTCTTCAAGAAATATTTCTTCTTTTTTTTCTATTTGTAAAATATTTTCATTCAAAATATTTTCCTGTTTTTCGGGTTTAATAACCTCAATTACTGGTACTTTAGCTGGTATTTCCTGTATTTTTTCCTCTTCCTGTATTGCATATTTCTCTTCAACATTTACTTTGGTTGGCAATATTTCATTTATTTCAACATAAGGCTGATCAAATGAAAATAAATCTGCTTGTTGAGGCAATACTCTTTTTTCATCTTTATTTATCATTTCAGAATGTCTATACATACTTCCTTTTCCGAAAAGAATCCATTCTGAATTTATATCTGGAAATCGTTTTAGAATTTTTGTTACAAACTCAAGACTTGGATTATTTCTCCCAGAAAGAATATGTGAGATACTTGAGCGTTGTACTCCAATTTCATCAGCAAATTGTGATGAAGTTAAATTTTGTGTTTTTAAAACTAATATTATTCTGTCTATCATAATTTACATTATTATACTATTTACAAATGTATAATTACTTTTGTCATTTTTATCTGTTTACGTAATTATATATAATTTTGTTACATATATTTTTGCTATTTACATATGTATCTTAAACATATAATTTAAATATATTACATATATAACATATAATCATCGTAATAACTAGATTTATAATATAAAATATACAAATAGATTATTTATACTTATTGTTTATATTATCACTTTATATAACATTAATATATAATTGGTATTCAATAATATATGATATTTTATTATATTATTTATTGTGATTTGCAAATCCAAATGTAAATATCGAGATACAAATGTAAATATTACAAATGTATCGTTAATTTTACATTTGTCTATCATATTACAAATGTCAATCAATGTATGTGTTTACATAAAGATTTGTTTAAATTACAATTGTAACTCCCCTACTCTATCATAAATTATTTAATATTGATATACCTCTTAGAATTGTATAGAAAAATTTAATTGGACTTGGATAAGTTATATCGAAATTATATGATTATAAATCTTCCAGAAATGCTATAAATTATTGACAAAATGAATAATTTTGCAAATAAAAAATGATATGACTTTTAGCTATCAAAGAATAGAAAGTTTTATAATTGATTTGCTACAATCAATGGAATGCAATGATTCTGAATCAAGGATAATTGCTGATGTATTATTAAAAGCAGAATTAAGAAATATTAGTTCGCATGGCGTTTCCAGATTAAAAGACTATGTGAATTTGTGGAAAGCAAAAAGAATTAATACAAAACCAAATATTAAAGTAACATATGAAACATTATCAACAGCAGTAATTGATGCAGATTCTGCATTTGGAATGATTGCTAGTGAATATGCTATGAATTTGGCAATTGAAAAAGCAAAAACTGTTGGAACCGCATGGATTTCTGTTCGCAATTCAAATCATTTTGGAATTGCAGGTTATTATGCAATGAAAGCTTTAGAACATGATATGATTGGAATATGCATGACAAATGCAAATCCTTTGGTTGCTCCTACTTTTTCTGTGGACAGATTATTGGGTACCAATCCGATAGCAGTTGCCATTCCTGCTGGAAAATATCCCCCATTTGTGGCTGATTTTGCAACTACTCCAATCGCCAGAGGTAAACTTGATTTAATGCATAAAAAAGGTGAAAAAGCACCTATAGGTTATGTTCAGGATTGTGATGGATCACCAAGTAATGATCCAAATATACTTACTGCTGGAGGTGCTATTTTGCCATTAGGCGGCGATTATTTACATGGAAGTCATAAAGGGTTTTGTTTAGGAGCTATTGTTGATATTTTTTCAGCAGTACTATCAGGAGCTAACTTTGGTCCTTTTGTGCCACCTTCTGTTGCATATTTACCCGTTTTGGAAAATCAACCAGGAACTGGAACCGGACATTTTATGGGTGCTATGAGGATAGATGCATTCCAAAAAGCAGATGAATTTAAAGCTCAAATGGATTTGTGGATAGAAACATTTAAAAATGCTAAAACAGACAAATTTCATGATTCAGTAGTAATTCCGGGTGAACCTGAAAGAGAATGGGAAATTATTAATATGAAAAATGGAATCAATATAATGGATAAAATAATTGAAGACCTTAATTTAATAGCTTTGGAACAAAATATTAAGCCACTTTAATTTTTTATTAAAAATAAAAAAGACCTGAATTATCGATAATTCAGGTCTTTTTTAATGTTTTTAATTCTTAAAAATCTTTCAGATTACTTTTTCTGATTTTGATTTTGTCAATTGGTTTTAATGTTTTACTGTAATTATATAATGCATTTTCCCAATCTCCATACATTGGATTTGGTAGAATTATAAATTTTTTACCAAATTCATTTCTTAAATCTTCAACACTTTTTGCTCTATTTTCTACTGATGCTTTATCAAAAACGCCATCAAAATCGGTTAAATTGTCGCCCATAAGTAACACTATTTTATGTGTTTCCATTATTTTATTTCTGCGACTAACTTTCGAAGATTCATCTATTTTTGTAATAACATGGTTGGTATCAGCCATTGGAAATTTTTCAGCAATCAAATTATTTATAGTTGCATTTCTTTCATTTAATGAACGATTAGTAACATAAAATACTTCTACACCTTTGTTAGCAGCATAATTTAAAAAATCTACTGCACCTGGCAATGCATCTGCTTTTGCCATTTCAGTCCATTTACCCCAATCATCTGGATATTGTGCATTTCTGGTAATCATAGCAGCTTCAAACGGAGTATTATCAAGTACAGTTTCATCAATATCAACCACTACAGCCCTTTTCCCTTTATAAGACTTGTTTTTCAAATCCTGATCTAACATCATTTGCGCCAAATTGTAGGCCTGATAATATAATGCTTTAGTTTCAGCCGCAGTTTGCTGATATAAAACAGCCATAGCTAAATGTCTATTATATACAATAATTGTATCTTCATCATTAATTACAGATACTGAACTATTTTTATTGTTACAAGACAACAAAAATGTAAAAATTAAAATTCCAAATCCAAACAGAATGCTTTTTCTCATTTTTTAAATAATTTTTTATGTATAAAAAAGTGGGTTACTTTTCATATAAAAAATAACCCACAACAAAATTAAACAAAAAAACTATCTTAATGGATATTTCTTGAAAATTTCATCAGATTTCATTAAAATATCAATATACTGAGATCTTCTATATGCAAAAGGATCTTTAGAGTTTTTACGTGAAATCTTTCCTTTAAAGTCATTTATAACCTTGTAATTTTTTGAATCCATCCAGTATTCCAAATCTTTAAGCATTGTTGAAATATGATTTAAACCGTTTTTGTAAATTGTACTAACTATTTGAGTACAATCAGCACCAGCTAATAGCATTTTTGCAACATCATTTCCAGAGTATATTCCTGTATTCGCACAAATACTTCCTTTAAAATTACCATGCAATAATCCCGAATATCTTAATGGCAATCTGTTGTCATCCTCATTACTTAATAAATATGGGAAATATAATGTTTCTTTTTCAATGTCAATATCTGGTTGAAAAAGTTTATTAAACAACACAATACCTTCTACACCTTCTGTATGCATTCTGTTTACTACATTTAATACATTTGAATAAAATGGACTTATTTTTACAGTAATGGGTATTGTAACATTTTTCTTTACGTTATAAATAATATCTAATTGTTCATTTACTATTGCATCGCTATCTTTTTCAGCATCTTTAGGAATTGCATAAAAATTTAATTCTAAAGCATCTACACCTGTTTCTTGTATTAATTTTGCATATTCAACCCAGGTATCGTTATTAACCGCATTTAAACTTGCTATTATTGGGATGCCCACAGAAGCCTTTGCTTTTCTTAAATTCTCTAAATGTTCATCTGGTCCACCATGCTCAATGTCTGGAAACAAAGATGTCATTTCAGCATTTCTGTTTTCATATTCTCTGAGGTTTTGTTCCATTTCCAAACTCTCGAGCTGAATTTGTTCTTCAAATAATGATTTGTAAACAATTGCTGCAGCTCCTGCATCTTCTAACCTTTTCAGATTATTAATATCTTTTACCAAATTAGATGCACCTACAATAATTGGGTTTTTTAATTCCAAACCTGAATACTTCACGGATAAATTTGCCATATCGGTCTCTCCTACGTGTTTTTAATTATTAAATTATGATTTCTTATTTATTTAACAATCTATATTGAAAAAAAGTTGAATAAAGAAAATATTTTTTTTAGTTTTAACAATTGTATTTTTCAGGGATTGTACAAATAGCTTATTAACAAAGCAATAAAAAAAGGAACAATTTCAAATTTTGTTCCTTTTTTATTTTTATGATTGTAATTTTTATTTACTAGCCACAAATGGATATGTTTCAATTTTATCAAAAATATAAGGCCAATCAGGTCCCATTACCCAATAACCTGAAGCTGAATATCCTTTATCCCAACTAGTCATATAGGTAGGATGAATTGTTGCATCAGAAACAATATAAGAAACGCCTGGTACTCCAGCGGCCATACATGCATTACCTGTTGTTGTTCCTATAAAATATTGACCTGTATTATTATAAGTAAATCCAACATTACAGCCTAGTTTTATGGTAAGCTGTGTTGCATTTAAATTATTAAATACAGTAGGATTATTATATCCATGTAAATAAGTTGAAGGACTTGGAATTGCATAAATTTCATCATATATATTGCCATTCGCATCTATCATAACTTTGTAAATACGTTGACGATAAGGAGAATTTGGAGAACTGGCATAAGCTTGTTCTACGTACAACCAATAAATATTTTCACCTACATTTCTATCAGCCCAAATTTGATTCATATGTAATCTTACATCTACAATATATTGATTAACTGTAGTATCAGCATGATTATGACTACTAAAACTTCCACACATCCATGTCAACATTTTTTTGAAGAGTTCATTTTTTATTGTATTTGTAGTAAAATTTACTTCATTACCATAAGATGTTCCTCCTAATGTAGTTGCATAAGCTCTAACATAATACTTGGTATTTTCAGTTAAACCATATAAACGACTTGTAAAACTTGTATTTCCCAAACTATCATTTGTTTTTGAATTGCTTATTGTTGGATTTGGTGTGGTTGACCAACAAACTCCCCTTGAAGTAATTACTTGATCTCCTATAGAAGTTATACTTCCGCCGCACAAAGCTGAATCAGCGGTTATCTTACTTACATTGGCTGTATTTAATAATGGTAAAATAGGATTTATAATCGGATCTTCGTCCTTATTACATGCTGTTGTAAACAAAGCAATACTTAAAATAAGTAAAGCAAATGATTTTATTTTATTCATATTTTTTTGATTTTTAAATTATTATTTGATTAAAAAAAGCTCCGCTAAATAGCGGAGCTTAAACATTGGGCATAAAATCATCATAACTTAATTGATGATGAGTTTTTTAATTGTATCAGAATTATCTGAAGAAATTCTGATTAAATAGATTCCTTTTTCTACATTATTTAAATTGATGTAGTTATATTGTTTATTAGAAACAGAACGATATACTTCTTGACCTAATAAATTAGTTACTGTAATTAAATTATCAGATGAATTATTTTCATTTAATCTGATAACAAATTCGCCATTTGATGGATTTGGATAAATTGTAAATGTTGATTTTTCATTTTCATTTACAGAAGTTGCCAAAGATAATTTTACATCATCTACAAAAGTAATCCAAGAAAGTGGTTCGCTATATGAGTGGAAACCAAATACAAATGTGCCTGATGTAGCTGGTGTAAATGTTTTGGTGTATTGTACATAAGTTGGGAAACGCATAAATTCATTTTTAAACATTACAGTTCCCATTGCAGCAGAATCAGCAGCAGTACCCATATAAACAGCTAATTTTTCTGAAGTTGTATCTCCATTTTCAATATAAACAGGCGCTTTGTACCAGAAACTAAAATCATAAGCAGTACCAGCAGTTAATTGAATTTTTGGTGTAAACATCCAATCGTTATTTGCACCTAACATGCTAAACATATTGTTCATGGCTTTTTGTCCGGTATGTGCATTATCAGTATAAGTTGCATTATTTAAAATTACATCCCAATAAGTTGATTGCATTCCACCATTTTGTGTTGTCCACCCCAATGGGACATCTGCATTATTTGATTGAGGAATAACACTTTCAAATCCTTCATTCCATGGTAAATTTACAATTGTTGGGTCTGCTAATGTTGTAAAACTCCAAATTGGGCAATTTGTAGCATTTCCTGTTGCATTATACGGTGTAACTTGCCAGTAATAAGTTGTGTTATAAGATAATGCGTTGGTAATTACATATGATGTAACATTACCCAAGTCAACATTATTTAAAATAGTTGTTGGAGGATTATTGGTTCCTAAGCTTAATCTGTATCCTGTTGGATTACCACCAGTTGAAGTCCATTTGATAGTTGGCAATGCAATTACATTTATTGCATTATTTAAAGGTGCAACAGCAGCAGCTGGATTTGGAACTGTTGCTAAACTTCCTTGCCATGAAACATCATCAATCCAAATACTTTGACTTGGTTTGTAATGAGCATGTTTAAATCCAATATAAGGTTTGGTATTGGTTGGATCAAAAGCCATTTTATACTGAAGCATTGAATCTGTCAAAGTAATTGTTGTAACAGGCACAAATGATTCCCCATCATAAGGATCGTCCATCAAACCAACAATTAGTTTAACTGTAGCTGTATTTCCATATGTTTTTGATGCATAAAATTTCAATGAATCATTTCCAAAATTAGTTAAACCAGGAGTAATCAGAATTAATGGAGAAACGGTATCGGTATTATTATACATTTTTATAACGTTTGGTGCTGAATATGCATCAAATGTAGAGTTTTTAACTACAATATCATTTACTATCTGATATGGATCTTTGCTTCTTAATTTGCTCCAATTTGCAGGAATGGTATTAACTGGGGTGCTTTCGAAATTTTGGAAAAAATTAGCAACTAAAGGCAATACATTTCCTGATACAGAAATTACATTATTTCCAGTACCGTTATTATTAATAGTTAAATTTCCTGAGTAATTTCCTACTGTAGTTGCAGTAAAAATAATAGTTGCAGTATCAGTAGCTCCTGGTAAAATTGTACCTGTATAAGCACAACTAAATGGAGCTGTTGAGGAAATTCCAGTAATTACCAAATTTGTTGTTCCGATATTTCCGATAACAACTTTCTTTTTTGTTAAGCCGTTTACATATAAATCATTAAAACTTAAAGTTGCAGCACTTAATGTCATTGTAGCTCCTGTAGGAATAGCTTCAACTCTGATATCGTCAATAAAACAATCTTTTACACTTGTTGAAGTACCTCTTTGATAACGAAATTGAAATTTGAAATTATTTGAATTATATATACTTAAATCTTTAAACTTTTGTATGTAAGAATTCATTACAGATGAAGCTGTTAATGTATCTAATACGGTCCAGCTTGTTCCTCCATTTGTTGATACTTCAAAATAATATGCATCGTTTCCAGAAATTGCAGTATTTTTCCACCAATATGAAATACGGTGATTTGCAGGTAAATTAATGCGAGGTGAGGTTAAAGATGATGTAGTTGAAGTAGTTGATGGAGACGCATACGCACAATTTGTTCCTAAATGAGCAGAACTACTTGTATGCCAAATAGCATTTGAGCCATTTAAAGTATATGTCCAATCTGTAAAATTGCCATACCAACCAGGATAAAACACAGTAGAATCTTCAAAAGTTTGATTATAAGGGAAATTTGCAATTATAGCTTCTGTTGTAAATTTCCATAATGGCGAATTTTCAGTCTGAGCTCCGTTTTTTGCAACTACTCTCCAGAAATACTTAGTTTTTGAATTTAATAATGAAGGTAAAGTATAAGTAAAAGTTCCAGCTGCTGCAACTGTTGCATTATTTACAACTTTTACCGATGCATTTAAACTTGCTACATTTGCTGAATCTAAACCAAAATACAAATCGTAATTGGCAGTGTTTGCACCTAAATCGAATGACAAATCACCACTAGCTGAAGCTTTTTGTGCATTATCGGCAGGAATTGGATTAGAAGGTGTTGAAGGTCCACTACTTGCATAATAAAAACGCATATTTGGCAAACTACTTGGGTATGGATTTAATGTTCCGCCAGTTGTTGGAAAACTTACATCATTTCCGCAGTTTTTATTATTATTAATGGTAGATGCAGTTGAATTAAATTGTGGACCATAGGTATTGTTCCATCTGTTTTCGCAATGTATTGAAATATTATCAGTTC
>CAZWRD010000003.1:19472-56948 GCA_964636105.1 uncultured Bacteroides sp. | reverse complement strand
ATGAAGAAATTACTGATCTTCAAGTTAAAGAAGAAACAGAAACAGTAGAAACCAACATTATATCACTTGATTCTTCAATTGATATAGAAGACCATGATCTTCATGAGGAAGATTTAGATGTTTTAGCTTTAGAAGAAAAATACAATCACTTTAGCAAAGCGGAACTTATTGAATTACTGAATATTTTAGTTCAAGAAGAAAATATTAATAATGTAAAATCAAAAATTGCACTTATTAAAGTAGCTTATCTGAAAATAATCAGAGAAGAAAAACATCAAGCTTATTTGAAATTTATTGATGAAGGCGGAGTAAAAGAAGAATATGTAGCAACAGAAGATGAAACTGAAATTCATTTTAGAACAGCATTTGAGATTTATCGCGACCGCAAAAACAAATATAATGAAGAACAAGAACAAATTAAACTAAATAATCTTGCTTTAAAACTACAAATTATTGAAGATTTAAAAGTTTTAATAAGTTCTGAAGAAACTCTCAAAAAAACCTACGACGATTTTAAATTATTACAAGAAAAATGGAAAGAAATTGGCCAAGTACCTCGTACAGAAAACAATAATTTATGGCAAAACTATCACTTTCTTGTAGAAAAATTTTTCGATAAAGTTAAAATAAACAAAGAATTAAAAGATTTAGACTTAAAAAAGAATATGGAAGCAAAAATTCAGCTTTGCGAAAAAGCAGAAGAATTATTGCTTGAACCATCTATTATTATATCTTTCAAAAAATTACAAGAGTATCATGATGAATGGAAAAGTTTAGGACAAGTGCCACTTGACAAAAAAGATGAAATTTGGGATAGATTTAAAACAGCATCAGACCAAATTAATCAACGTCGTCATGATTTTTATGCTTCACAGCACGAACAAATGGAAAGCAATTTATTAGCTAAAAATGCCATTTGCGATAAAGCAGAACAACTTATAACTTCAGATAAAAAAACCGTTAAAGAATGGCAAGATGCATCTAATGAAATTTCTGAATTAATTAAAATTTGGAAAACAATAGGTCATACATCAAAAAAAGAAAATGATGAAGTTTGGGCTAGATTTAAAACCTATCTTGATACATTCTATGCTATTAAAAATGATTATTATAGCAAAGTAAAAGACGAACAAGGAAACAATCTGAATTTAAAAATTGAATTATGCTTACAAGCAGAATCTATAAAAGAAAGAAATGATTGGAAAAATGCTACAACTGAATTATTAAATCTTCAGAAAAAATGGAAAGAAATAGGTCCGGTTCCTCGCAAAAATCATGATAAAATTTGGAAGCGTTTCAGAGCTGCTTGCGACGAATTTTTTGCAAAAAAAGAAGCCTTTTTCTCTACTATAAACGAAAGTGAAGCTGGTAATCTTAAATTAAAAGAAGACCTTATTGAAAAAGTAAAAAACTTTCAGTTTGGAGAAGACAGAAACGAAAATTTACAGAATCTTAAAGATTTTCAAAGAGAATGGTCTGAAATTGGACATATTCCAATGAAAGAAAAAGACAGGATTCATAACGAGTTTAGAACAATTCTTAATGGTTATTTTGATAAAATGCGAGTGAACAGTATGGAAGCCTCAGCGATGAATTACCGAAATAGAATTGATAATATCAAAGAAAACGGAGATGCCAAACAAATGCTTTATAAAGAGAAATCTTTCATTTCAAACAAAATAAGCAAAATAAAAGAAGATATTAACCTTTGGGAAAATAATATTGGCTTTTTGGCACATTCAAAACAAGCTGATTTACTGAAAAAAGAATTTGAAAAGAAAATTGATAATGCAAAACAAGAAGTTGTATTATTAGAAGCAAAATTAAAAATGATACTTAATTCGTAAAATTTTTATAATTGTAAAAGCGGTTTGTTAAACACAAACCGCTTTTTTTTTGCTTTAAATTGATTTTTATGTCCCATTTTGGAACTAATTATTTATATATATTTAATTAAATATAAAAATATTATACATAATTATTCATATAGCACTTATTATCTTATATTTAAATATAATTTTTCAACAAAAACTTATCAACAATCTGTTAATAACTTTTTATTGAACAACTAATTAAAACATCCCAAAATGGTAAAAAAAGTTTGTATCTTTATGTAAACTTTTAATACATTTAACATGAAAAAACTCGTACTACTTTTTTCAATTCTTTATTCAATAAGCATTGGAAACACTTCTTCAGCTCAAACAAATAACAATCAAGCATTTGAAATTTTTGCCAATGACCATTTCAATATTTTTAAAGAAACAGAAACCTATTTTATGAAAGTGAGCAAAGATGAATGGGAAACGATATGTTTAAAATTAAATAATTATGATAAATACAAAACCGAAAAATTATCTTTCCAAATAGGTATTAATGAAAACATCAACCTTTCAGTAACTTCGCATTCCCAAAATAACAATTCGGAAGTTACAATTTACGAAACTTATTTAAAAGCAGGCACTAACATTATTGAATTTGACCTTAGTAAATTTGATTTGGATTTCAACAATGAAATACTCTTATACTTTCACATCAATAAAGGAGAAAAATGGAACGGAGACTTTAGCATTAATTTATATACCAACAAATTAAATCAGAAAAGCAACAAATTAAGCATATTCCCAAATCCATGCAGAGAAGAATTTAAAATTGAATGTGAGGAGAATAAAGGAAATATTCAGATAATAAATTCAACAGGAACTATTGTAAAAAATATGAATTTTGATATAAACAATACAATTAAGCACAATTTAGCATCAGGAACATACACAGTAATTTACACAGCAAATAACCATTATTATAGCGGAATTATAAACATTATAAAATAGTAACTTATGAAATTAAATACTAAAAAAAAACTTATAATTAGTATATTACTAATTGCCAATACATTATTATACTCTCAACAAATAATAAAAATCCCAGTAAAACCACAGAAAGTAACAACAGAAACCAATTGTGGCAATGCTTTCTTACTTTTTGAAGAACAAATTCAAGCAGGTAATCCCAAAAATGGAAGTGGAGGTAACATAGTTAATACTTTTTCAAATCAAATTTTCAACACATGGGAATGTGGCTATAATGCAAATACTCAATATCCTGCATATGCATATATTGATTTAGAAAAAACATACAAAATCACAAATATCTATTTGAGAGATGTAAATAATAGAGGGCTTTTTTCTGTATTTTATGGCTATCCAGGTTCATGGAATTTTTTATTGAAAGATAGTTGTAAAGGCTATAATTCTTGGAATGCTCACACGATCAATAATATAGAAACCAGATACTTACGATTTCAAAGAGATGATAATGGAGCTAAAATTGCAGAAATAGTTTTATATGGTTATGAATCAAACAACTCAATATCAGACAGTTTACCTCCTAGTATTATTACTGATTTGCAAATTGACAGTACTGGCATTAATGATGTTGTTTTGAAGTGGACACCATCAAATGATTCTCATTTATCATTTTACGAAATTAGATACAACAACTCCCCTATCACCAAATCCAACTTCTTAAATTCAACAAAGATCGACTCATCATGTTTTCCTCTAAACATCTTAAATAAGCAATATTTTAAAATAAGTAATTTAAATTCAGGTACTCCATATTATTTTGCTGTTGTAGCCTACGACTCGTCGTACAATTACTCTGATTTATCAAATATTGCATATTCTAAAACTAAAGTTGATTTAAATTCAGCTTCCCAACAAATAATTATTGAACCAGAAATGCTTGTAAATGAAATGGCTATCGGAGATATTGATAAATTAGCAGATGAACAAATTATTGTAAAGAATAATATTTTTCCAAATAATATCAGCAATTATTGGGACTTCAAAGAAAGCAATCTAGCTAATAGTTGGCATTATCCACTTTCAGCAGTAATTGACTTAGGCAATTATTACAATATAAATTCTATAGCAATTTACAATCAGTCTGCAGTATCAGCAAATATTACAATTTATTTTAACAATCAAGCATTTCAAAATTTAGATAGTATGACTATAGCTTTAGATACTGCTTACAAATGGAAAATTTTTAATAAATTAGACTATGAACAAATAAAATATATACGAATAAAAACCAATTCGCCAAATACAAAAATGGGAGAAATATATTTATGGGGTTCCATTCAATCAAACTTACAAGATACCGTGTCGATAAATTATGTTGATAGAAAATATCCGCTAATGAAAGATTTTATTGGTGTAAATAGCTTTAATAACGAACCCATTGGAAAACTTAATTGTGCAGGTTTTGTAAGAGAATATCACAATTGGGTGTGGAATGAAGGTATGGGTTCTAATTACAGTCAACCTTATATAAAAGGGAACATCAAATGGGATTTAAATTATTGGAATTTCGATATTTTTTATGAAAATATTGCAAAACAAGGATTAAGCATTTGCCCTGTTATTCAAAACAATGTTTCTTGGCTTACAAATTACAATAGTTCATTATATTTAACAAAACCTTTAGATGCACCAAAATTAAATCCAACATCACCTACATCATATAAAAATCATGCCAACTTTATGTTTCAAATGGCTGCAAGATATGGAAATAAAACAATAGATAACAATAAGATACGAGTTAACTCAGATCAAATTAAAAAAAGCGGACTTAATTTATTGAAATATTACGAAAATTGGAACGAACAAAACAAGTGGTGGGAAGGAAGACCAGAATTCTTTTCGCCTTATGAGTATTGTGCAATGACCAGTGCTGATTATGATGGACATGAAAATACTGTATTTCTTGATGATCACAATAATCTGGGAATCAAAACAGCAGATCCAAATGCAAAACTAGTTATGGGAGGTTTAGCAGGAGGCACTTTAGATTATATAAAAGCAATGAATTTCTGGAGCAAACATTTTAGAAATGATAAAAAAACGCCAATTGATGTAATAAATACCCACGAATACAGTAACTCTCTTATAAACAATAATATGCAAGGAATTAGCCCAGAAGATTTTAAGATAAGAGAAAAAATGGAGAAATTTGTAAAATTTAGAAATAAATATATGCCAGACAAAGAAATTTGGCTTTCTGAATTTGGATATAATACTTCTGCTAATACCATTTACAGTGCTCCACAAATTGGGAATTTTTCAAGAGAAGAAATACAAGGCATTTGGCTTATTCGATCGTTTCTAGAATTGGCTGCAAGTGGAATTGATAAAGCCATCATGTATCGATTATCCGATGAAGAAGAAGACTATGTAACAGGTAATACTTTTTGCACAACAGGCTTAACATCTAAAAAATCATTGGGGTTTCTACCAAAACCATCATGGTTTTTTGTTTATACTTTGAAAAATAATTTATTCAATTTCAGATTTTCAAAGGATATTACATCAACAAATAATAATGTAAGAATTTATGAATTTATCCATGATTCTTTAAATCAAAAAGCATATGCAATTTGGTGTCCAAGTTCTGTAAATCAAATAATTAACAATTATACTTTTACGATACCTGCATCATGCAAAAGTATGCGTTT
This sequence comes from uncultured Bacteroides sp., assembly GCA_964636105.1. GTDB lineage: Bacteria > Bacteroidota > Bacteroidia > Bacteroidales > JACABE01 > JACABE01. Next base: position 51,430 of record CAZWRD010000003.1, on the reverse strand, counting down.
AGTTGAATTTCAAAACAATAGCATTATTGGATTACAAAAAGACACATTAATAAGTAGTAATCAAATAAGTTTAAATGTATCAGAAAAACCAATTTTATTAATAACTTCTTCTGATACAATATTTAAAAATGAAGTATTATTTGATAAAAAGATAATACTAGACTCAACAATGATAACTAATGAATCAAACAAAACAAATGCTAAACTATTAGTTGACGAACAAATTATTTCAGGAGAGCCATTTTTAGGGACTTCAGGTAACCCTATAACAAATTGGATAACATCACATAATGCAAACGATTTCCCTGCTTCTGCTTATATCGATTTGGGTAGCGAAAAAAACATTTCTCAAATTTGCTTATTCGACTCATATTCAATATGTAATTATGATATAAGCTATGGTGAGCCCAACAATTGGATAACCCTTTTTTCTGATAGTTCTAAACTATATCAATCTTGGTCAAATAGAGTTGTTGATATAAAAACCAGATATTTAAGAATAACTGTTTACAGCAATGCAAGCATAAACGAAATTGTGCTTTATGAAAAGTAAAAATGAATAAGTAATTCAGAAAAAAGGCTCTTGAATAATAACAAGAGCTTTTTTTAATTGTATCTAATTCATTTTTTTATAAATAATTTTCAGTAACTTTTCAAGATAAACAGAGAAAAATATGCTAATCAGTAACAATAATACCAAAAACAAAAAATTATATGATATTTGCATATAATTAAAAACAAACATTCCGGTTTTAATCACAAACATATGAATCAAATATAAAGAGTAAGATATTGAGGCTATATATAATATAAATCTATTAATCCATTTTAAATTTAACTTATATAAAAGAATACCGATAGATGTATATCCAAAAAATGCAGGAATATCATTAAACATTTTACCTAAAGAACCGAATTTTAGAGCTAACAAGCTGTATAGAAGCAATCCAATAGAAGCAATTACAAATAAATAAACAATCTTTGTATCCCAAATTTCTTTTCCTTTTGTAAAATACAAATTAGCAAGTATCATTCCCAAAAAGAATTCCCAAATAAATTGAGGGAAAAAACTATTCCAAATTCTTAAATCTTCTTTGCTAAAATAAACTACTATCATACTCCATACCAAACTTATAGCAAAACCTAAAATCAAAAAATATGAATTTTTAAGTTTATTTTTTAAAGCTACGAAAATATAGAAAAATAAATAAAACTGTACGATTGAAGATATAAACCATAATTGATATCCATAACTACCAATAATACTTTCATCAAACATTTTATAAAACAGCAAATGACCCAAATATGCATACAATGAATTTGGATATATTGGTATCAATAATGAAATTAACGCAACAAAAGTTACAATTATAATATAGGGAATATAAATTTTTATAAATCTTTTTTTCACAAAATCAACAAAACCAATTGGGTTATTAAGATAGGACAAATACAATCCAAATCCTGAAATAAAAATAAAAGTATGGACTCCGGTTCCCCCAAAGGCAATAAATTTATGAATAATTGAAGGCATTTTCAATAATTGTAATAAATGATAAATAACTATTGTAAAAATTGAAAATCCTTTCAAAAAATCTATTAGTTCGATATTTTTTTTCTTTATCATAATATGTACTATTAATTTATTCTAATGCAAATTTATATAATAAAAAACATATTTCAAATTTAAAATTCAATTATAATATTTTTTTTGTAATTTCACATAATTAATGCCGTAATCAAAATTTTATTTTAAAGTTTGATTTTCAATACAATAAAAAAAATAAATACATGGATTTTCAACTTACTGCGGAATTTAAACCTACTGGCGACCAACCTGAAGCTATCAAACAACTTACAGAAGGTGTTTTACGTGGTGATAAAGCTCAAACTTTACTTGGTGTTACTGGTTCTGGTAAAACATTTACAATTGCCAATATTATTAATCAAATAAAGAAACCAACTCTAATTTTAAGTCACAATAAAACACTTGCAGCTCAATTATATAGCGAATTTAAACAATTTTTCCCAGATAATGCAGTTGAGTATTTTGTCTCTTACTATGATTACTATCAGCCCGAAGCATATATACCAGTAACAAATACATACATTGAAAAAGATTTATCCATTAATGAAGAAATTGAAAAATTCAGATTAAGTACTTCTTCTTCATTACTCTCTTCCAGAAAAGATATCATTGTAGTAGCTTCCGTTTCATGTATTTACGGAATCGGCAATCCACAGGATTTTTATAATAATATTATTAATATTAAAGTAGGTGATAAAATAAACAGAAATAAATTTTTACATTCATTAGTTGAAAGTTTATATTCTCGCTCAGAAGTTGAATTTAACAGAGGAAATTTTAGAGTAAAAGGAGATACAGTTGATATTTATCCTGCCTATCTCGATTATGCCTATCGATTAATATTTTTTGGTGATGAACTAGAAAGTATAGAATCAATAGATTCAATAAATGGTATGAAAGTAACTGATGAAGAAGAAATTAAAATTTTTCCTGCTAATATTTTTGTAACTTCTCAAGAAAAAATAAAAAATGCAATTCATCAAATTCAGGATGATTTGTTCAGGCAAATAGAGTTCTTCAAAGAAAACAGTAAACATCTTGAGGCAAAACGCTTGGAAGATAGGGTAACTTACGATATGGAAATGCTAAAAGAACTCGGTTATTGCTCTGGTATTGAAAACTATTCGAGATATTTTGATGGAAGAGAACAAGGTTCAAGACCTTTCTGTTTGATTGATTATTTCCCTGATGATTTTCTATTGGTAATTGATGAAAGTCATGCCACAATACCACAAGTAAGAGCCATGTATGGTGGCGATAGGTCAAGAAAACAAAATTTGGTAGAATACGGATTCAGACTACCATCTGCAATGGATAACAGACCTTTAAAATTTGAGGAATTTGAAGCTATGATTAATCAAGTAATTTTTGTAAGTGCTACACCTGCCGAATATGAGCTCCAACAATCTGATGGAGTAGTTGTTGAGCAACTTATTCGTCCAACTGGTTTATTAGATCCTCAAATTGAAGTTCGACCTAGTTTAAATCAAATTGATGATTTACTTGATGAAATACAAATTGTTACTAATCGAAACGAAAGAACATTAGTTACCACTCTAACCAAAAGAATGGCAGAAGAATTAAGCAAATATATGCTAAACTTAGGTATTAAATGCAGATATATACATTCAGATGTTGATACTTTGGATAGAATTGAGATTTTAAATGATTTGAGATCAGGAAGTTTTGATGTGCTAATTGGAGTTAATCTTCTAAGAGAAGGGCTTGATTTACCTGAAGTTTCACTGGTAGCAATTCTTGATGCCGACAAAGAAGGTTTTTTACGTTCAGAAAGATCTCTTACCCAAACAGCAGGTAGAGCTGCCAGAAATGTAAACAGTAAAGTAATTATGTATGCTGATAAAATTACGAATTCTATGCAATTAACTATAAATAATACCATAAGAAAACGTGAAATTCAACTAAAATATAATACTGAAAACAACATAGTACCAAGTCCTATAATTAAATATGGTAGTTCTATTTTGGTACAAAATCCACATCAAAAATCAGGGAATTCTGCTAAACCATATATAGAAAATGATAAATTTGACATAGCTGCTGAACCAATTCTTAAGTATATGAATAAAAATCAATTACAAAAGAGTTTAAATTCATTAAAATCAGAAATGAATAAAGCAGTTAAAGAACTTGATTTCATCCAAGCTGCAAAAATAAGAGATGAAATATTTGAAATACAAAAACTTATAGAAAGTAAATAGAATATTTTATTAACTTTTTTTTGTTTAATTTTTTTTTTCAATAATGTCGTACATATTAAGTTATTTCGTATTTTTGTTTAATTGGATTAATATTTGATATTTGTTAAACTGAATTTTACTTTTTATAATTAATTATCCTTAGTAAAAATTTCATAAACCATTTTTCTTACCAAAAATGCACTTATATCAGATTATAACTTGATTCAATTCTCACTATTAAAATAATGAGAATTAAATAATTAAAAATTAAACAAAGAAAACACTCACTTTCAATTATTAATAATAATTGAGTATAAATAAAATGAGTAATGATTTGATAAATTGAATAATTAAAAAAACAAACAAATGAAAAAGATTTTGGCAATAGACGATGAAAAAAGTATAAGATTTATCATAGAAAATACTTTTAATAAAGACTTTGAAATCAAAACAATGAGCAATGGAAAAGAAGCTCTTTATTGGATGCAAAGTGGCAATTTGCCCGATTTAATCATTTGCGATATTGAAATGCCAATTATGGACGGTTTTGATTTTATAAGAAATGTTAGAAGCAGTGGTTTTTTCGATGATATCCCATTAATCATGCTTTCAGGAAAAGAAGAAAGTAAAGATAAAATCAAGTGCTTTGAAATGGGTGCAGATGACTATGTTATCAAACCTTTCAATCCTAAAGAAATTATTGCTAGAATAAAAAGAAGACTTCAATCAAGAGATATTTATTTAGAAAGAAGAGGCAATTAATACTTACAAACATGGATAACGAATCGGTTCAAAAATTAAAAGTCATTTATGTTGGCAATGACAAAGAGCTAATCAAAGACTTAGAACAAAATGATAATTTTGAATTAATTTCAAAAGAAAATGGATTGTTAGCTATTAATTGGCTTACAAACAATCAATTTGATATTTTTACAAAGAAAGATGAAAATTTAACATTTAATCAATATGAATGTCCTGAAATAGATGCTATTATTTGTGATATTTACCTATCTGGTATGAATGCATATCATTTTTTTAATGAAATTAAAAAATTAATCATTTACAACAAAACACCTTTTATTTTGGTTTCCAATAAGTTTGATTTTTTTATCCGTATTCAGACTTTGAAAAAAGGAATTGACGACTACCATACACTCCCATTGAATTTAGAAAACATAAAAAACAGAATTTCATTCTTAAAAGAATATAAAGAAAATTATGACGAAAATAATTCTCAAACACTATCAGAACAGTTAATTCCATATAAAACAAAATTGATAAAGCGTATATTTGATGTTACTTTAGCAGGAGGTGCTTTACTTGCTTTATCACCTTTATTGATTGGAGTTGCAATTGCAATTCGTTTAGAATCAAAAGGGAAAGTATATTATATTTCAAAAAGAGTGGGTGCTAATTTCAAAATTTTTGATTTTTACAAACTACGATCAATGTATCCTGATGCGGATAAAAGATTAAAAGAATTAGAACATTTGAATGCATATTCACAAAACGATGAAATCGAAGATACTTGTCCTCGATGTTCAAAATTGGAGGATGGGAAGAAATGTTCACCAACAGTTTATTTTGATGGTGATGAAATATGTGAATATTTGGCAATTAAGAAAAGAAATGCAAGAAAAGCATTTTTAAAAATAGTTGATGATCCTAGAATTACAAAAGTTGGTAAATTTATAAGAAATACAAGTATAGATGAATTACCACAATTAATTAATATTATCAAAGGAGATATGTCTATTGTTGGAAACAGACCACTTCCTGTATCTGAAGCAGAAGCTATTACAAAACAGGGTTGGGGAAAACGTTTTCAATCTGCGGCTGGTTTAACAGGGCTATGGCAAGTAGAACTCAGAGGCAGAGGTGGCTTTATGTCAGAAGAAGAACGTTTTAAACTTGACAATGAATATGCAGATAACAACTCTTTTTTGGGAGATATTAAATTAATTTTCAGAACTTTTAAAATATTTATCCAAAAAGAGAATGTTTAAAAAAGAAGGTTTTAAATTAAGTATTTTAGTTGGAGTTTTTTACTTTTTTGTATCAAACACAAATTTGTATGCTCAAAATACAATTAAAGAACAAGTTATTAATCCGATATTAACTGATATATCAGAAATTTTACCACCTTTAGAAGTACTGTTTGATTCTGCTTATTCTACAATTGCTTCATATAAAGCAAAATCATATAATGTATCATACCAATCATTACAGATTACCACTGCTCAAAGAGCTTGGTTAAAATATCTTGGACTAGAAGCGTTCTATAATTATGGTACAGCAGATTTTTATTCATTCAGCAATGCTACTCCAACTACTTCTCAACAAATAACTTCACGTTATACACTAGGAGCATCTGTAAAATTACCTCTTTTTGATATTATTAATAGAAAAAATCAAATAAAGGCTGAAAAAATCAAATATGAGTTTTATATTAACGAAGCAGAAACAGATAAACAAGCAATTAGAAAGTCTGTAATTGAGAATTATTATACTCTAATATTAAAACAAAAACTCTTTAAGATTGCTAATGAAAACTATATTGAAGGGAAAATGCAAGCTGAAATGGCTGAAAAACAATTTACAAATGGAGAAATCCCTCTTTATGAATTTTCAAGACTAAAAAGTATAAAAAATTCTTCTCAAATGCAATACGAAACTGCTAAAAATGAATTTACTTTAGCATATTTACTTTTGCAAGAAATTACTGGAATAAGATTTAACCAACTAAAATTTATTGAATAACAGCTATAAATGAATATATTGCAATTTTTTAGAATAGTTTCAAGAAATATTTTATTATTATTGGTTGTACCAATTATAATGAGTGCTATTGTTTTCTATTTAACTCGAAATGAATCTAAAACATATAGTTCTGAAACAGTAATATATACTGGTATTGCTTCAGGTTATAATATTGAATCTAAAGGAGGTGATAAAGTTGATTTTTTTGCTACCAATAATGCATTTGACAACCTTATAAATATGATAAAATCTAGGGAAACCTTAGAAAAAGTTGGCATAAGCTTATTAGCCCAAAATTTAATGTTAGACAAACCAATAACATCATATATTTCTTACAATTCATTTGTTGAATTACAGCAACTTGTTCCACAAAACATTAAACAAGTTGTTGACAAATCAAGCTTTGAAAAAACCTTTAATAATTTACTCAAAATAAAAAACAGTAATACACATAACTTTGTTTATGAGCTTATTAATTTCAATCATCCTCATTACAGTTTTAATGCAATATCAAGGATAAGCGTAAGAAGAATCCAAAGTAGCGACTTATTAGAGATTAATTACAAGGCAAACGATCCTGGAATATGTATGCAAACACTTATTTGGGTTACAAAATGTTTTTCTGAGAATTACAGAATGCTAAAAGAAGTTCAAACTGATGATGTAATTCACTATTTTGAAGAACAAGTTGCAAGAACCAGCAACAACCTAAAACAATCTGAAGATGAGTTACTAAATTTTAATAAAGATAATAAAATCATTAACTATTATGAACAAACTAAATATATCGCATCTAAAAAAGAAGATTTGGATGTTAATATTCAGGAAATTCAAATGAACTATGCATCAGCAGTTAATACATTAAAGGAATTAGAACGAAAACTTACAGATAAAGACAAAGTTTTTCTTAAAAGTGAAGAAATAATTCAAAAACGAAATAAATTAGCTGCTATAAATTCAAAAATTTCATTAACAGAAATTTATAACGAAGATAATAATAAAGAAAACGAAAATTTAAAACAACTAAAACGTGATGCAGAATTATTACAAAAACATTTGCAAGATGATGTAAATCAGCTTTATTTATATGGACATAGTCGTGAAGGAATTCCGTTACAAGAATTATTAAGTCAATGGCTATCTTACTCAATTAAAAAGGAAGAGAACAAATCGAGTTTAGATGTTTTATTTAAAAGAAAAAATGAGTTTGGAGCTATATATTCTCAATTTGCACCATTAGGCGCAACAATGAAAAGAATTGAAAGAAAAATTGGTGTTACTGAAAATGAGTATCTTGAGTTATTACATAGTTTAACATTAGCAAAATTAAAACAACAAAATGTTCAATTATCTTCAACATTAAAAGTTGTTGACCCTCCTATTTTCCCTCTCAAACCTCAAGCATCTAAAAGAAAAATTTTTATAGTAGCCGCAGGTTTGATGGGTTTTATTTTAGTATTAGTAATATTAATATTAAGAGAATATTTCGATACATCTATTAAAACATCTGATAGATTGTTTGAAAAAACAGGAATTTTATTAGCAGGAATTTTCCCATTTATTAATAGTAAGGATAAAAAAGTAGATTATAATTTTATAAGTAACAGAACTATAGAGCTTATATCACAAAACATAAAGAAAAACCTTGATAAAAACACTAAAAATGACATACAAAACTCATTTATAATATTGATTTTCAGCACTAAAAATAAAGATGGAAAAACTTTTGTTGGGAAAATGATTACAGATAAATTTAGAGAATTTGGCGAAAGTGCTTATTTTCTTAATTACTGTTTGCCAAATGACAAATCAAAAAATCAAAATCAACACCAAGACGATGCATGCTACAATATTGATAATGAATTTTTTAAAATAAATAGCTTCGAACATTTGCTTCTAACCAACAATATTTCATTAAATAAATATTATAAATATATTTTTATTGAACTTCCTTCAATAATCTACAATTTGTATCCTGCAGATCTTGTAAAAGATGCATCATTATCTTTGCTTATTACAAGAGCTAACAGATCTTGGTCTAAAGCAGACACTTATGCATTGGATGTTTACAAAGAAATATCTGAAAACAAAATTGAATCTATTCTGAATGGTGTCGATTTAGAACAACTTGAATCAATAATTGGGGAAATCCCTAAAAAGAGATCATATTTAAGAAAGCAATTTAAAAATTTTCTTACTTTCCAAAAAAGCAACTAAATAATTATTATATTTGTATTATTAAATAATAATCAATTTTAAATAAATGATTATTAAACAAAGCATTATTCTTATAAATAACATTTATTGTATTAATAAATAAAAATAAAAATGAAATATTTTATAAAAAACATTATACAAAATCATAATTTTTTATCTCTTATAGCTAACTTTTCTACTTCTTTAATGGGACTACTATCATTTGTAATTCTAACAAGAACTCTAACAATTGGAGATTTCGGGATTTGGGTAATGTTTACTACTCCAATGTCGATGATAGATATGCTTAGATTCGGATTAACTCGTGAAGCTACAGTAAGATATATGTCTTCAATTAGTGATGAAGAAAAAAAGAAACTCATTGGTTCAAGCTGGATTGTAGGAGTATTAACAGTAATTGCGATAAGCATAATCCTCTATATTACCTTTTTTATATTCTCAAAACCTATTGAAAAATATGGTTATAGTATGTTTTTTTTGTGGTATCCAGCATTTGCATTATCCAATCTTCCATGGAATTATGCATGGTCAAATCTTCAAGCAAAACTCGATTTTAAGAATATATTATCGATACGTTTTTTTAATATGTTGGTATTTTTAAGTAGTATTTTATTAATGTATTATGTAAAAAGACAAAATATGAAAGTACATGATGTATTAGCGGTATATATTACAGCAAACATATTAACCTCATTATTTTGCATGTTTAAAAAATGGACCGGAATTAAAAATATTTTCAATTTTTCAAAACACCATATCATTAATATTTTAAATTATGGAAAATACTCAATGGCAAGCAAAATAGGAAGTAGTTTATTAAAAAGTGCTGATAGTTTTATAATTTCCTTTAGTGCATATTGCGGCCCAACAGGTGTTGCAATGTATGCAATTCCCTTAAAATTTGTTGAAATTTTGGAAATACCTTTACGAAGTTTTGTGTCAACTGCATTTCCTAAACTTTCAAAAGCAAGTATTGATAATAATCTTGTTGAGTTTCGACGAATATTTTATTCTTATGCTGGAACCACCTCAGTTTTATTAATCTTTGTAGCTCTTATAACCTTTGCTTTTAATAAATATTTAATTCTTTTATTAGGAGGAAATCAATATATGGAGCATATTAAAGAACTATCGTACATAATGATAGCTTTTATTATATATGGATTAATGCTGCCAATTGACAGATTTACTGGTGTTGCACTAGATAGCTTAAATAAACCCCAAAAAAACTTCTACAAAATAATTTTCATGGCTATTGCAAACATCATTGGAGATATTATCGCAATTTTCGGAATGCATTATTTTTTCCCAGAATTAAGTATAGGAACACTACTTCTCTTTGTAGCTATTGCTTCAATTATTTTCACAATTATTGGATTAATAATTGGGTTTAACTTTCTGAAAAAAGAAATTCCTGTAAATTATAAAGATATATATATATCAGGATTTAAGTTTTATATAGACCAATTTAAATTCTTTTATTCAAAAATATTTAAAAAAGAAGTTTTATAAAATGAAAGGAGACAATCCATTTTCTACAAACATAAATGACGGAAAAATATATAATCCTATAGCAATTATTGGAATTATATTATTTTCTGTTTTATTATCATTTATAATTGCTACAGAAAATCTTAGTCTTACAATAATTATAATTACATTACCCTTTTTATTGATTTTTCTTAATAGATTTTTCAACAATTTAGTAATGGGATTATCATTTACATTTGTGATAAATTTCATTTTAATGGGCTTAACTAGATATGTATCAATACCCTCAATGGGAATGACCTTGGATGCCTTATTAATTTTACTTTTTATAGCATTTTTCTTCAAGCATTTTTATAAAAAAATTGACACAACTATACTTAAAAATGACTTAATAAAGCTTACTTTAATTTGGTTTGCATATATTGTAATGGAAATTGCAAATCCAGAAGCCAAAAGTGTAAATGCATGGTTTGCATCAATGAGAGGGATTGCTCTTTATATGGTATTAGTAATTCCTTTAATCTATTTAATCTATAATAAACCTAAAAATCTTGATACATTCCTTCTAATATGGGGCGTTTTTACAATATTAGCAACATTAAAGGGTGCTCAGCAATTATTATTATCACCTGATCCATGGGAACAAGCATGGTTAGATCAAGGAGCAGCCAAAACCCATGTATTATTTGGTAAATTAAGAGTTTTTTCTTTTTTTACAGATGCAGGGCAATTTGGAGCTTCACAAGCACAAAGTGGAGTTTTAGGAACAATTCTATACTTTAATACAGAAAATAAAAAAATGAAAATTTTCTGGCTAATTGTCGCTTTATGTGGATTTTATGGGATGTCTATTTCTGGAACCAGAGGAGCTATTGCTGTGCCTGCTGCAGGTTTCTTTATATATATTTTTCTTAAAAAAAATGTAAAAGTTATTGTAATAGGTCTAACATTGATGATGGCAATATTTGTTTTTTTTAAATTTACAACCATAGGTAATAATAATTACCAAATTAACAGAATGCGTTCAGCCTTCGATTCTGATGATGCTTCATTAAATGTAAGACTTAATAATCAAATTCTTTTTGCTAATTATCTAAAAACAAGACCCATAGGTGGAGGTGTTGGTCACTCAGGAAATAGAGCTCAAGTATTTGTACCCAACGGGTATTTAGCTAATATTGCCACTGATAGTTGGTATGTAATGATTTGGGCTGAATGTGGAATTATTGGATTATATTTGCACCTTTTTATTTTGTTTTATATTGTTGGAAAAGGAAGCTATATCATTATGTTTCAAATCAAAGATAAAGAAATGGCTGGAAAACTTTCTGCAATAATGGCTGGTTTGTTTGGAATTATTGCTGCTAGCTATGGAAATATGGTTTTAGGTCAGTTTCCAACACACTTACTTTGTTATTCAAGTATGGCTTTTATTTTTTTAGGTCCAAAATTAGATAAAGATTTAAGTTTTGAAAAAAATAAAATTTAAATTTATTATATTTGTAGATTATTTAATATCTATTTATTATGCAAGGAGTAATGGTTGATTTGGCAATAGGAGCAGTATTATTTACACCTATTGGATTTGCAGCTGGATATTTACAGCATAAAAAAGCATTAAAACAAGAAAAATTAGATATTGAATTAAAGAATAATAACGAAAAAGAAAATAGATTAAGTATTATTAATAAGAAATTAAATACATAATATTAATACTCAGCTTATGTCAAAAACAATCAATTACCCTTTAGTTTCTATAGTATCAATTAATTATGATCATCCTGAAGTAACATGTGCCATGCTTGAAAGTATGAGAAAAGTTACATATCCAAATATTGAATTAATAATAGTTGACAATGCTTCCCCTAACGATGATCCGGCCATATTAAAAATAAATTATCCAGAAATTATCTTTATTCAAAGTGAAGAAAACTTAGGATTTCCTGGAGGTAATGATTTGGGTATTAGACAGGCAAAAGGGAAATACATCCTTTTGCTGAATAATGACACAGAAGTTACTCCCGATTTTTTAGAACCCTTGGTGCAAAAAATGGAATCTGACTCAAAAATTGGCATTGTTAGTCCTAAAATTAAATTTTTTGACCCACCTCAATTATTACAATATTGCGGAATAACTCCAATCAACTTATTAACCATTAGAAGCAAAGGTATTGGATTTGAAGAAGTTGATAGAGGACAATATGAAATTGATACAGAACAAGCTTATGCTCATGGAGCTGCAATGATGGTGAGAAAAGAAGCTATTGAAAAAGTTGGAATGATGGCAGATATTTACTTCTTATACTATGAAGAATTGGATTGGTGTTATAGAATCAGACAAGCAGGATATAAAATCTGGTATGTACATAACTCATTGATTTTCCATAAAGAATCAGTTTCTACTGGCAGATTAAGTCCTTTCAGAACATTTTATATTAACCGAGCCAGATTACTTTATATGAGGCGACATGTTAAAGGTTTTAACTTACTATTTGCTACACTATATCAAGCATTTGCTGCATTTCCCAAAAACACGCTATCTTATCTTATTAAAGGAGACTTTAAAAGTTTAAAATCATATTTAAATGCTTTTAAATGGATAATAAAAAATTGGTTTAATCCAAAAATCCATGAAAATCCAATGCTTTAAAAAAGCTTATGATTGAAAATAATATTTTTAAAAAAAACAAAAACTTTCCTTTAGTATCAATAATTACTATTAATTATAATACACCGGAAATTACTTGTGAATTAATTGATTCCTTGAATCAAATAAGCTATCCCAATTTTGAAATTATTGTAGTTGATAATAATTCAACAATTAAAAGCCCTGGTATTATTAAAAAAAAATATCCAGGAATTATTCTTATTGAATCTCAAATTAATGTCGGCTTTCCGGGTGGTAATAATCTTGGAATTATGAGAGCTAAAGGAGAGTATATTTTACTTCTAAATAATGATTGTGTTGTAACTGAAAACTTTTTGGAACCTTTAATTTTAAAATTTCAAAATAATACAAATATTGGTGCTATCAGTCCCAAAATCAGATTTTTTCATACTCCAGAAAAAATTCAATTTGCAGGAATTAAACCAATTAACAAATTCACCATTAGAAATCATGCAATTGGCTATTGGGAAGATGATAATGGTCAATACGATTATGATTACCAAACATATTGTATTCATGGAGCTGCAATGATTATCCCTAGAAAAATTATTGAAAAAGTTGGAATGATGTCATATATCTTTTTTCTCTATTATGAAGAATTAGATTGGGCTGAAAGAATTAAAAATGCAGGATATAAACTTTTTTATGTTCACAACTCACTTGTTTATCATAAAGAATCGAAATCAACAGGAAAATTAAGTCCACTTAAAACATACTATATTAATAGGAATAGACTATTATATATGAGAAGGAATATTTTTGGAAGAACTTTTTTTATTGCAATCTTATATCAAATTTTTATAGCAATACCAAAAAATACGCTGTTTTTTTTAATAAAATGTAATTTCAATCATTTTTCTTCGTATATTAGTGCAATAATTTGGCATTTAAAAAATATAAGAAATAAAGATATTTTTGAAAATCCAAAATTATAAATAATTAAAAATCTTATATTTAAATTGTTTTATATATAAATAGGATTAAATTTTAAATATATAAATTGCAGTTGAATAGATAACAATACAAATAAATTCAAATTAATCAATAGGAAGCCTTAAAAGCATATATATTTGATTTAGTTTGGTTTATCCCAATTAGTTGTTGTTTAAATTATTTCAAATTATTTAATTACAATAACTAATTCGATTGCACATTTTCAAATGAGCAATTTGGGATAAATTTACATATAATTGAATTTCTGTAATTAAAAAATATTTTTTTCTGAATACAAAATTTTTTAAATAATTTAATATGGAAACATTCTTTTTTATTTTAAATATAATACAATGGATTCTTATTTTATTTATAAGTATTTCAAATTTTTATGTTTTCATATTTTCATTTGCTTCTATTTTTAAATATAGAATTAAAGAAACACCAAATTTAAGTTTTCAAAAATTTATTATTTTTATTCCTGCATATAAAGAAGATAATGTAATTATTAATGTTTGTAAAGAATCTCTTCTACAAAATTATCCTAAGGACAAATATGATATATATTTAATAGCTGACAGTCTAAATGACAATACACTAGCACAATTAAAAAAATTGAGAATTAATATTATTGATGTAAATTTTGAGAATAGCACTAAAACTAAAGCATTAAATTTTGCTTCAAGCAATATATCAACATCAGAATACGATACAGCTATAATTCTTGATGCCGACAATATAATGGAAAAAGATTTTCTGAAAAAGATTAACAATACAATATCAAGCCAAACTCAAGTAATACAAGGACATAGAACTGCAAAAAACTTCAATTCAGCTTATGCTATATTAGATGCTGTAAGTGAAGAAATAAATAATAATATTTTCAGACAAGGACATCGGAAACTCAAATTATCTGCAGCACTCATTGGTTCGGCAATTGCAATTGATTTCAAACTTTTCAAAAAGATTATTCCAGAAATTAAAGCGATTGGGGGTTTTGACAAAGAGCTAGAACTCATTCTATTAAAGAACAATATTAAAATTGATTACCATCCAACAGCTTATGTTTTTGACGAAAAAATACAAGACTCAAAATCATTTACAAAACAAAGAAAAAGATGGTTATCAGCTCAGTTTTACTATTTTAAAAAATTTCTTCCTGATGCTACATATCATTTAATAAAAAATAGAAATTTGAATTATTTCAATAAAGCACTACAAATGATGTTTTTACCACGTATATTACTTTTGGGATTATCATTTATTTTTATTTGCATAACTACATTTTTCAATACGCCATTAGTTTCATTAATATGGATAATTAATTTCATTATTATTTCTGTAACAATCTCAATTTCAATACCAAAAAAATTTTATAACAAAAAATTTTTTTACGCAATACTTTCAATACCAAGTGCTTTTATTTCTCTATTTTTGCTTTTATTTAAACTTAAAAATGTAAATAAAAGCTTCTTACATACTCAACATAATATAAATCAAAATAATAAATCTTAAACTTATGATTATTGGTACTTTTGATTCTACAAAAATATTGCAAAATAATTCATTAATTAATGAATTACAAATAGATAAAAATATTGCTTATCATTCTGATTTTTTAAAGTTTATGATTGAAGAATCAATTATTTTCTTTCATGGAGAAGTTATTAATAAAATCGAACTTGAATCATTATACAATATTGAATCAGAATCAATTCCAGAACTAATTCTAAAACTATATTTAAGTTATGACTTCAATAGTTTCAAAAAAATAAATGGAGAATACTCATTTGTAATAATTACAAAATTTGACACTATAGTTTGCAGAGATAGAAATGGTTGTGGAATTCCAATTTACTATACTGAAAAATATTTTTCAAGTTCATTTACGAATCTATTAACTTATTCTAAAATAAAAAAAGAAATTAATAATGAAGCTATTGCAAGCTTCTTAGGACTTGGATATATCCCCTCTCCTCATACTCCAATGAAGTTTATAAAAAAATTAGGTGCAGGTTGTTTTTTGTTATACAAACATGGTGTAAATATAATTGAAAGTAATTTATTTGATTTTGAAGATTATGCAAAGTCAAGTAAAAAAGAAACTGAATTAATAACACTTAAAAATAAATATAATACATTAATTGACAATTCTGTTAGTCAAATAATTTCAACTAACAAAAAAATTGCTTATATCGACTTTAATAATTATTTTGAAAATCACATTAATAATAAGCAAATTGAAAACAAAACAAATTTTTACAATAAAAATAATAATATAATTCATCATGAAATAAATGTTCTTCCACAAATTATAAGAAGTTTAGAGATCCCTTTTAACGATTACAATTTAATTCATAATTATATGTTTTATAAAAAATTAAAAGATGAAAATTACGAAATACTAATTAATTTTAATGTATTGGATCAACTCTTGGGTACCAATTATGTAAACATAAATAAATACTTAAGTTTTGTGAAACACAGAAGCTTAAAATTATTCAAGTTATTGAAAACAATTGCCAATTTAAAAATCTTTGAAAATAACCGAAAAGTTTACTTATTCAGAAGATTATTAAACAGAATTTTAAACATTTATAGCATAGGAAGAAATGGTTTTACAAAAAAACAGATCAATGCATTATTAAAAACAAATTTCGTTGCAAAATCTTATAAATATCAAAGTTCGTTGCCAATAAATATTAATAATTTTTATGATGCTTATTTATCTCACAACTATTTTGTTGATATTAAGCAATCAATCAACGAAATTGAAATTTTTCAAATGAAATCAATTGCTAGAAAATTTAATTTAAAAACAACATATCCATTGTTAGACAACGAAATTTATAATTTATTCAAGCAAATTGAACCAATTTCAAAAAACGATGAAGTAAAAGAATTATTATTGAATACAAAAAATGAAACGGATAATAAGAAAAAATACGCATTCTATTTACATATAAACCAAGCTAACTATTTGTATGACTCTAACTTAAGAAAGAAACTATATAATTATATCTTAAATTCAGATGCATGCGAATATATGTTTAATAAAAAAAATATTGATAGTTTTTTCAGCAATCTTGAAAAAGAGATTATAAGTAAAACACGCACATACAAGGTTTTATATGATCAATCATTTCAATTTTTCAACTTATTAATAATAAGTTTATGGTGGGATATAATAATAAATAATAAAAAAGGTGATTCTTTACAAGATTTTTATTAATTTTAAACAATGAAAAAAATCGTTTTATATTCAATTAAAATATCAACACAACTATCTCAATTTTAATATATTATATAAATTATTCTATTTATTAAAAAATTCATATTATGATAATAGGTATTGAAGGTCAGCGCCTTTTTAGAGAAAAAAAACATGGAATGGATATGGTAGCTCTTGAATTGATAAAAGAGCTTCAAAAAATTGATTTTGTAAATCAATATTATATTTATATCAGTCCAGACACTGATAATAAGTGTATTACAGAAACTTCTAACTTCAAAATAAAATTATTAGAAGGTGGTTTTTATCCAAAATGGGAACAATTGTCTCTAGCTAAAGCAGCAAAAAATGATAAAATAGACATTTTACATTGCACTAGTAATACTGCCCCATTATTTCTAGGAATTCCTTTGATTTTAACACTCCATGACATTATTTACATGGAAAAATCATATATACAAATACTTAGAGGTAGCGGTACGTCTTATCAAAAATTCGGAAACTTATACCGACGTTTTGTTGTTCCTAGAATAATTAAAAACAGCAAACAAATTATAACCGTTTCTGAATTTGAAAAAAGAAGAATAGCTGATTTTTTTAAACTTGATGGAAATAAACTTAAAGCCGTTTATAATGGTGTAAGTTCTCATTTTAAAAAAATTACAGACGAAGTTATTCTAAGTAATGTTAAGAAAAAATACAATCTACCAGAAAAATATTTCTTTTTCTTAGGGAATACAGATCCTAAAAAGAATACAAAAGGAGTATTAAAAGCATTATCACTTTTCTTCAAACAAAATCAAGATAACTACAAATTAGTAATGCTCGATTATGAAAGGAATGAACTCGAAAAGTTAGTAATAGAAATAGGTGATATTTCTCTTTTAGAAAAAATACATTTAACTGGTTATGTAGTTAATACAGATTTACCTGCAATTTATTCGTTAAGTACCATTTTCTTATATCCATCATTAAGAGAAAGTTTTGGAATACCAATGCTTGAAGCCATGGCATGTGGAACTCCTGTAATTACTTCCAATACTTCATCTATGCCTGAAATTGCCGATGATGCTGCATTGATAATAGATCCTTTTAAGCCAGAAGATATAACAGATGCTATCCTAAAACTGCTTAATGATGAAAATTACAAATCAAATCTAATTGAAAAAGGATATAAACAAGCTTCAAATTTCACATGGAAATCAATGGCTGAAAAAGTTTTAGAAATTTATAAATCAATAAATATTGTTAATCACTAAATAATTAAACATATGCGATCAATTAAAGAATATTTGTACTTTTACTGGAAAAGAGCTTCTGAAAAACAATCACATGCATATTTTGATGATCATTTTAAAGATGATATTCAAAGATTTAAAAAAAGCACTGAAAAAAAAGATCAGAAACAAATTGACTATGAAATAAAAACACTAAAAAAATATTGGGGATGCTATCCTTATCAATATTTTAGATATGATTTGTTCAGGAATGATAATAATTTGACAATTGAAGAACTAAAAAAATATGTTCCAAATTTTTTTGCATACAACTTATTTTTTCCTAGAAGTTTTTTTGATTATGGTATATTGTGCGAAGACAAAGGATTAACTTACTCAATATTAAAAGCATACAATATTGCTCAACCCGTTGTTTTATTTCGATTTGAAAAAAAGAAATTTTACAACGAGGAAAATGCTGAAATTAAAACTAATCGCGTTAATGAAATAATTAATAACTCAAACGCATCAAAAATTTTCATCAAACCAAGCTTTGGTTTAGGTGGATTAGGAATTTTTGTATTCAAAAAACATGATAATCAATTTATTAATGAAGATAAAGTTGTACTTGATGATAAATTCTTTTCTGAAACAATTAAAGAAGGGTTTTATATTATTCAAGAAGGAATAGAGCAACATGAAGAAATGAATAAAATTTATTCTCATTCAGTTAATACCTTGAGAATCTTTACAGATTGTGTTGATGGTGATGCTCGTATTATGTATTCTTTAATTAGAATGGGGCAAGGAGGCAAACAAGTTGATAACACTAGTTCTGGTGGCTTATATACTAAATTTAATCCTGAAAATGGGAAAATGGAAGATTTTGCTTTTTCACATAACAGAATTGTATTTGATAAACATCCAGATACAGGCTTTACATTTAAAGACTCAACTATTTATAATTGGGAAGAAACTAAAAATTTTATCTTAGAAACCACAAAAAAATTCAGGGAAATAAGATATTTAGGTTGGGATGTTGCCATTACAAAACAAGGTCCAATGATTATAGAAATAAATAATGGACCAGGTATTGAATTAGTTCAGGATTTTTATAACGGAATTAGAGATGATTTAAAAATTATACCTGAAAAATGGTGGTATAACCGTAAATATACATTAAAAGAATTACAATCAGATATTTCTAGTTATTAATAATTATTGTTATGATAAAAAACAAAACATTTGTAATTACAGGTTTACAAGCATGGGACACTCCTATAGGAAGTAATTGCAAAAATATTGCTGAAGAAATTTCCAAGTATAATAAAGTACTTTATGTAAATTATCCACTTGACAGACTAACAGTCTATCGTAATAAAAACGAAGAATATGTCAAAAAAAGAATAAAGATAATTAATGGAGAACAATCATGTTATGAAAAAATAAATGAAAATTTAACTGTTTTCTATCCTCAAATAATAATAGAATCAAATAGCAAAATTCCAACAAAATTTCTATTTAAATTAATAAATAAATATAATAACAAACGATTTGCAAAAGAATTAAGAAAAGCATTAATTGATAATAATATAACAGATTTTATACATTTCAATGATAGTGATATGTATAGAAGTTTTTATTTAAAAGAATTAATTAACCCATCAATGTCAATATACTACATCAGAGATAATTTAATTCACACTAAATATTGGGGGAAACATGGACAATATGTAGAACCTCAGCTAATTAGAAAATCTGATTTAGTAGTTTGTAATTCGCTATATTATGAAGATTATGCAAGACTTTATAATCAAAAATCTTTTATGATTGGTCAGGGTTGTGATATCAGTCTTTTTCAAGATAATGATACTATGAAAATACCAGATGATATCAAACATATATCAAAACCAATAATTGGCTATATGGGCTATTTATCAGGTGGACGTTTAGATATAAATTTAATTGAATTTATAGCTAAAACACGACCTAACTGGAATATTGTTTTAGTCGGTCCAGAAGATGACAAGTTTAAAACATCTAATCTACATTCTTATAAAAACATTCATTTTATGGGAAGTAGAAATATGATTGAATTACCTGCTTATATTAAAGGCTTTGATATTGCTATGAATCCACAAACTCTTAATATTTTCACAATTGGAAATTATCCAAGAAAAATTGATGAATACCTTGCAATGGGAAAACCTACTTTGGCCACTAAAACCAAAGCTATGGAATATTTTGCTGACTCAACTTATTTAGCAAACAATTATGAAGAGTATATCATTTTGATTGAAAAAGCTTTAGAAGAAGACTCTTTAGAAAAGCAAAATTATCGGAAAAAAGTTGCTGCAAATCATTCATGGGAAAATAATGTAGCTGAAATATATCAAAGAATTTTAGAAATAAATCCAAAAATATAGTATATGAGCTTAATTTCCAATATTAAAGAAAATCCTAAATATAAAAAATTATTTTTATGGTTTATTGTTTCACCTTTGCGTGCTCGTCCAAGATGGTATATAAAATGGTTTATTAATCCATTCTTTCACAAGAAAGGCAAACATACATTAATCAGATTTAAAGCAAGATTGGATGTTGTTTTTTTCAAACAATTCAATATTGGAAGTTACTCAACCATTGAAGATTATTGTGTTATAAGTAATGGTTCTGGTGATGTTATAATTGGAGATGAATGTCAAATTGGTATTGGTACAGCAATATTAGGTCCAGTAACAATTGGAAAAGGAGCAGGTACAGGACAGCATGTTTTTATAAGTGGTTTTAATCATGAATTTAAAGATGGTACAAAAAACTCAAAATATCAGGGATTAGATATCAGAGGTGTAGTTATTGAAGACGAAGTACATATAGGTGCAAATTCTGTAGTAGTAGCAGGCGTTACAATTGGCAAAAGATCTCAAATAGGTGCAGGAAGTGTTGTTACCAAAGATATTCCTCCTTATAGCATTGCAGCAGGCAATCCTGCTAAAGTTCTTAAAAGATATAATTTTGATACAAATCTTTGGGAAAAAATTTAATTTATTAATTCAAACAAAATGGAAATACTTTTATTCATAATAAATATTGTTGCGTTCGTTTTCCTATTATATTTCACATTATCAGCTATATATCTAATAACTTTTGCTATATTTGGGCATTTCTATAAAAACATGAAATATCCCGAAAATACTGATAGATACAGAAAAATTGGAATTCTAGTTCCAGCTTATAAAGAAGATAATGTAATTTTGGGAGTTGCAGAATTTGCGTTAAAACAAGAATATCCTAATTTTGAATTAGTTATAATTGCTGATTCGTTTAAAGTAGAAACCTTAGAAAAACTTAAAAAATTACCATTAACATTACTTGAAATTATTAACGATAAAAGGACAAAAGCAAATGCAATAAATATGGCATTAAATCAATTACCGACTGATTATGAAATTATATTAATTTTAGACGGTGATAATATTATTCAAGATCGTGATTTCTTGACAAAAATAAATAAAACTTTTTCAACTGGAAGAAAGATAGTACAAGGACATCGTACAGCTAAAAATTTCAATACTAATTTTGCATTATTAGATGCAATAAGTGAAGAAATCAACAATCACATATTCAGAAAAGGGCATAGAGCTATCGGACTATCTTCTGCATTAATTGGGTCGGCAATGGCTTTTGATTATTCACTTTTTAAAAAATATATGAAAGAAATAAAAACCTCTGGGGAAGATAAGGAACTTGAATTTAATTTTTTAAAAGATGGTTATTACTTTGAATATCTGGATGATGCAATCGTTTTAGATGAAAAAACCCAAAAATCAGATGCTTTTGTAAAACAAAGATCAAGATGGCTGGCAAACCAGTTTCTTCAAGCCCAATTGCATTTTTTTATTTCAATAAAATCACTTTTTAAAGGCAATATTGATTTCTTCGACAAAGCATTACAACATTTTCTGCTTCCTCGAATATTACTATTAGGCACAAGCTTTTTAATTAGTTTAATATTATTAATATTTAATTATACTTTTGCTTATTTATGGGTAATTTGCTTTATTCTTATACTCTTATCTTTATTAATTTCTGTCCCTTCCAAATTTATAAACTTAAATACACTAAAGGCACTTCTTTCATTACCAAAAGGTTATATAAGTATGATTATGTCAATGTTGAATATGAAAGGAGCTACCAAAAATTTTGTAGTTACTGAAAAGAATTATAATCAAAACAATAAATAACTTAATATCTGAAAATTATGTTGACTTTAAAAATTATTTTCTGGTTTGGATTTTTTATTATTTTCTATGCTTATTTGGGTTATGGAATCCTTTTATTTATAATTATTAAAATAAAAAGAATACTTGGATTGAGTAAACCATATCATGACAATATTGATTATGAACCAGAAGTTACTCTTTTTGTAGCTGCATATAATGAAAAAGATTATGTAGATGCAAAAGTACGTAATTCAATGGAGATGAAATATCCTAAAGAAAAAATCCATCATGTATGGGTTACTGATGGTTCTGATGATGGAACACCTGATATCCTAAAAAAATACGAGGGTATAGAAGTATATCATGAAAATGCCAGAGGTGGCAAAATAGGTGCAATGAACAGAGGAATGCAATTTGTAAAAACACCAATAGTTATTTTTTCAGACGGAAACACAATGCTTGGCAATGAATCGGTTAGAGAAATAGTTAACTTATTTAGTAATCCCAAAGTTGGTTGTGTTTCTGGCGAAAAAAGAATTTATCAGAAAGAAGCAGATGTGGCAGCTGGAGCTGGAGAAGGGATTTATTGGAAATACGAATCTACTCTTAAAAAATGGGATGCAGAATTATATTCAGTAGTTGGGGCAGCTGGAGAACTATTTGCAATAAGAACAGAACTTTATAGAGAAGTAGAAAAAGACACATTGCTCGATGATTTCATTATTTCACTGAGAGTTGCAATGGATGGATATACAATACAATACAATCCAAATGCATATGCAATTGAAACATCTTCTGCAAATGTAAAAGAAGAATTAAAAAGAAAAATAAGAATTGCTGCAGGTGGAATTCAGTCAGTTGTTAGATTATCCCCCCTACTCAATCCATTCAAATATGGAGTTTTAACATTCCAATACATTTCTCATCGAGTACTAAGATGGACTTTAGCTCCATTATTCCTACCTATATTGCTATTAATCAATTTAGCAATCTCATTATCAGAAGGAATAACTACGTTTTCATTTTTTAATTTAATTTTATTATTACAAATACTATTTTACACAGCAGCATTATTAGGTTGGTATTTAGAAAATAAAGCGATTAAAATAAAAATTCTTTTTATTCCATATTACTTCTTTATTATGAACCTTGCTGTTTTTTTAGGTTTTAAAAGATACATAAAAAAAACACAATCAGTTAATTGGGAAAGAGCTAAAAGAGCCTAAATATTAATGATATAAAATTAAAAATGAAAAAAATCATATTAAAAATACTTCCATTTTCTTTCATTTTAAGAATAAAAAAAATATTTAGGTATCTGAACAGTTTTTTATATTTAGGGAATAAATTTAAGTGTCCTAATTGCAAAACAAGCTTTAGGCAAATGCTAAATTGTGGTCAAAATGAACCTGTTTTGGAAATACAAAATGTTGTTGGAAGTGGATTACGTAAAAATTGCTTATGTCCTAGATGTCATTCTCTTGATAGAGAAAGGCTTGTGTTTTTATATTTACAACAAAAAACAAATATTTTCAACAAGAATATCACTCTTCTGCATATAGCACCAAGAGAAAGTTTGAAAAATATTTTTAAAAGAGCAAAAAACATATCATATTATCAAGGAGATAAATACGAAGTTGGTTACCATTATCCCAAAGAAGTAATTGCACTTGATATTACTAATTTAAACTTTGAAGATAATTATTTTGATGTTATTATTTGCAACCATGTTCTTGAACATATACCTAATGATCATCAAGCAATTAATGAGTTATACAGAGTAATGAAGCCAGGTGGTTTTGGAATAATTCAAGTTCCATTATCTTTAAAATTAGAAAAAACATTTGAAGTTGTAACCAATAATGAAGCTGAAAGGAAGAAACTTTTCGGACAATCTGATCATTACAGAATTTATGCAAAAGATTTTAAAACCAGATTAGAAAATGCAAACTTTGAAGTAAATCTATATAATCCTTCTGATTTAGATTGGAATATTGATACAGAGCTATATGGGTTAAACAAATTTGAAGATTTA
Source organism: uncultured Bacteroides sp. (assembly GCA_964636105.1). GTDB lineage: Bacteria > Bacteroidota > Bacteroidia > Bacteroidales > JACABE01 > JACABE01. The sequence continues at coordinate 26,865 of CAZWRD010000003.1, read as the reverse complement.
ATTGTAGTAAATAAGTAAAACTAATGGCTGAAAACTTAAACATATTGTTAGTTGAAGATGACTTAATTAATCAAAAAGTAGCTAATTCGATACTAAAGCGAAGAAATCATAAATTAACAATTGCTGATAATGGACAAATAGGTGTTGATTTATTTTTGAAAAATGATTATGATATAATTTTAATGGATATTCAAATGCCAGTATTAGATGGTATTGAAGCAACTAAATTAATAAGAGAGTATGAAAAAACATTAAACAAAAAAACTATTATTATTGCTGTAACTGCTTATTCACTTGATAAAGACCGAGAAAGAATTATGGCTGCTGGAATGGATAATTACTTAAGCAAACCATATAAACCCAACGATTTACTTGATATTATAGATTCAACTTTAATTTTATTAAAAACAGAAAAATAATGTCTACTATACTAATAATAAGCAACTTAATTTCTTTATCATTTATTATATTTTCCCTTATACGACTTTTACAGTCAAATAAAAAAAATGATTTTTTAAAAAAAAAAAATATTGAATTAAATAATAAATTAAACCAATTTGACATTCATCAATTTGAATCTAATTTAAATATTAATGAAATAAAAACATATAAACAAAATTTAGATTTTGAATTAAAAAAAGCACTAATAAAAGCCGAAAATGCAAACTATTTAAAAAATGCTTTTTTAGCAAACATGAGTCATGAAATTCGGACTCCACTAAATGGTATAATTGGATTTTCAAATTTACTAGAAACAGAACTATCTTTAAATGAAAATCAAGAATTATTCGAATACGCCAATAATATTAAAGTTAGTGGAGAAAGACTTTTAGAATTATTAAATAATATTATAGACATAAGCAGAATTGAAGCTCATGATTATCAACTAAATATAACTGAGATTCATCTAAAAAACTTGCTTCTGGAATTATGTAATGAATTTAAATTAAAAGCCAATGAAAAAGGATTAACCTTCAATTTCCAATTAGATGATAATTATGCAATAAACAACGATTTAAATGCTTTAACACGAGTTATAAAAAATATTTTGAACAATTCTTTAAAATATACGCAAAAGGGATTTATTAATTTGAGTTTTGGAAAATCTACTAAAGATAATGAAATATATATCAGAATAAAAGATACTGGTGTAGGAATTGATAAAGCTTATCTTCCTTTTATTTTTGAAGCTTTCAGACAAGAAAGTTTAGGTTATTCTCGTGCATTTCAAGGAGCTGGGTTGGGACTACCATTTGTTAATAAACTAATTACACTTATGGGTGGGAGAATTGAATTGGATTCGGAAAAAATGCAGGGAACTGTTGTTAATCTATTTTTTAAACCGATAATACCTTCACAAAAAGATGACACAATAATTGAATTAAAACAAACAATTAAACCATTAAATTATACAAACTTAAAAATATTTGTTGTTGAAGACGACAGAATTAATCGAATGCTTTTGAAAAAAATGCTCGAAAACATGGGAGAAACCATTTTGGCAGTTGATGGAATAGAATCCTTAAAAATTATAAATGAAAAAGCTATAAATAATGAATTTTTCGATATTATGCTATTTGATATAAATTTACCTGAACCATGGGATGGCGTTTCTCTTTTAAAAGAAATAAAAACTAAGCATAAAGAATATCAGCAAATTCCATTTATTGCTCAAACAGCTTATGCACTTGAACACGATAGAGATAAATTACTTGAAGAAGGATTTGATGATTATATTGCAAAACCAGTTGACCAAAAAAATCTGATAAATGTTATATTGAGAAGAGTTAAGAACAAATAAAACAAATACAATGAATTACAAAAAAATTTCCATTTTTATATTGTTATTTTCATTAATTTCTACAAATGTAAAATCCCAAAAAACAGAAAAAAGAGATAAATCAGTTTATTCTGTAAAAAAACCAGGATATTATCAAAATGTACTCTTGAAATCAATTGATAATGAAAATATTACTATAAAGAAAGATCAATTTCAATTTAGCATGGATTTTTCAAGCTATAGTTTTCCAACTGACACAACAAAGTATAGTAAAATATGGCATAACAAACCTTTAAATCAGGGATTAACAGGAACTTGCTGGAGTTTTGCCGGTACTTCTTTTATTGAAACTGAAACAGAAAGAATAACAAAGAAAAAAATAAAACTTTCGGAAATGTTTACAGTATATTGGGAATATATTGAAAGAGCTAAATATTTTGTTGAGACTAGAGGAAATATGTATTTTGCAGAAGGTTCTGAATCAAATGCAGTTACTAAAATAATCAAGAAATATGGGGCTGTTCCTTCTTACAATTTTCCTGGTAAATTACCAGGAATAACAATTCATAATCACAAAAAAATGCTTGCAGAAATGCTTCAATTCCTTGAATCTGTCAAAGCAAATAATAATTGGAATGAAAACACAGTAGTTGAAACAATTAAAAGTATTTTAAACCACTATATGGGTGAGCCACCTTCAACAATAATTTATGAGGGCAAAACATTAACACCTAAAGAATTTTCAACAAATATTTTACAAATAATTCCTGATAACTATTTTAGTTTTATGTCAACAAAAGAAATTGCATACAATCAAAAAGGTTTATTAGATGAACCTGATAATTGGTGGAAATGTGATAATTACTACAATTTATCATTAGATGATTATATGAAATTATTAAACAATTCAATTACAAAATCCTATTCTATAGCCATATGTGGTGATGTTTCGGAACCAGGATATAACGCAGAATATCAGGTAGCTGTAATTCCAACATTTGATATACCTTCTAATTATATAAATGAAGATTCAAGGCAATATAGGCTAGAAAACAAATCAACTACAGATGATCATTGCATACATATTGTTGGAGTTCAAAATATAAATGGAACAAATTGGTATTTAATAAAAGATTCAGGAAGTGGTGCATTTGATGGAAATACAAAAGGATACAGATTTTATCATGAAGATTACATCAAATTAAAAATGATGAATATGCTAATACATAAAGATGCTGCAAAAGATTTTTTAAACAAAATTATAAAATAATAACTTAATGATATACAACAATGTAAATAAAAGAAAAATATTAAATGATCCTGTTTATGGATTTATTAATATTTCTTCGGATTTAATTTTTGACATCATCGAACACCCTTACTTTCAAAGATTAAGAAGAATTAAACAATTGGGATTGACACACCTTGTTTATCCAGGAGCTTTACATACTCGTTTTAGTCATGCCTTAGGCAGTATGTTTTTGATGCACAATGCAATAGAAGTATTAAAACAAAAAGGGCATGAAATAACAGAAGAAGAAGCAGAATCAGCAAAAATTGCTATACTTTTACATGATATTGGACATGGCCCATTTTCTCACGCACTTGAACATTCAATTGTAAACCAAATGAGTCACGAAACAATTTCTGAAATTTTTATGAATAATCTCAATATCACTTTCGAAGGTAAATTAAATATGGCAATAGCTATTTTTAAGGGCAATTATCATAAAAATTATTTACATCAATTAGTTACAGGTCAATTAGATGTTGATAGATTAGATTATTTGACCAGAGATAGCTTTTTTACTGGAGTTTCAGAAGGGATTATTGGAACAGAAAGAATTATTAAAATGCTCAACATTTGTGATGGCAAACTTGCAGTTGAAATTAAAGGTATTTATTCTGTAGAAAAATTTTTATTATCAAGAAGATTAATGTATTGGCAGGTTTATTTACATAAAACAGTGCTAGTAGCCGAACAATTATTAATTAAAGTTTTAAATAGAGCCAAATATTTGGTTCAGAACAAAAAAGATGTTTTTGCTACACCTTCTTTTAAAATATTTTTAGAAAATAATTTTACGTTAGATGATTTCAAAAACAATTCAATGCTTATCGATAATTTTGCAGAATTAGATGATTTTGATATATTTACATCAATTAAAGTTTGGCAAAAACATGAAGATAAAATTCTGTCGCAATTATCTAATTTTTTGATAAATAGAAAATTATTAAAAATTGAAATCCAAAACTTTCCATTTGATGAAAATAAAATATTAAAAATCAAAAGGAAGATACAAACTGAATTAAATTTAAACTTGGATGAATCTGATTATTATGCATTTACAAATGAAGTAGTTAATAGTGCCTATGATTTTAAGCAAGACAAAATCAATATTTTATTAAAAAACAATACATTAATTGATATTTCTGAAGCATCAGATCAATTAAATGCTACATTTTTAGACAAAGAAGTAAAAAAATATTTTTTGTGTTATCCTAAATCATATTTCGTATCAAACTCAAATTAAATTACTTAATAATATTAAACGCTAAAAAAAAATCAAATTCAAATTCAAATTTATATTTATATTTGCAAATTAAATATTCTAAAAGAATTTAGATTCATAAATAATTTTTAAAAAATTATATTTAGTGAATCATATTGATTGTATGCCTTTTAACTGGCTAATTTACAAAAATATTAATAAAAAAATAAAAAAATGAACTTTACAGCACAGCAAATAGCTGATACTCTTAATGGAAAAGTTGATGGAAATCCAGAAATATCAGTCAATAAATTATCAAAAATTGAAGAAGGAACAGAAGGAAGCTTAACTTTTTTAGCAAATAAATTATATACTCCCTATATTTACACAACAGACGCTTCAATAGTGATAGTTAATAAGGATTTTATCCCTGAGCACAAAATTAAATCAACATTAATTAGAGTTGATGACGCTTATTCTTCATTTGCAACTTTATTAAATTTTTATAACCAAGTAAAAATGAACAAAATAGGGATTTCTCAATTGGCTTTTATATCGGAAAGTGCTACATATGGAGAAAACTGTTATATAGGTGAGTTTGCTTTTATTGGAGAAAATGTAAAAATTGGGAATAATGTAAAAATATATCCTCAATCATATATTGGAGATAATTCAAGCATCGAAGATAATTCAATTGTATATCAAGGTGTTAAAATTTATTCTGATACAGTAATTGGGAAAAACTGTATATTCCATGCTGGAGTTGTATTAGGAGCTGATGGATTTGGATTTGCACCACAGTCTGATAATAATTATCAAAAAGTGGCACAAATTGGAAATGTTATAATTGAAGACAATGTTGAAGTTGGTGCTAATGCAACAATAGACAGAGCTACAATGGGTTCAACAATTATTAAAAAAGGAGCAAAAATTGATAATTTAAATCAAATTGGGCATAATGCTGTAATTGGTGAAAACACAGTAATGGCTGCTTTATGTGGAATTGCGGGTTCTGCAAAAATTGGGAAAAATGTAATGATTGGAGGACAAGTAGGAATAGTAGGTCATATTAGCATCGCAGATAATGTAAAAATAGCTGCTCAATCAGGAATAATGTCTAATATTAAAAAAGAAGGTGAAATTTTACTTGGTTCTCCTGCATTTAATGCAAGTGATTATAAAAAAGTTTATGTTCATTTTAAAAATTTGCCAAAAATAATGGCTAAAATTGATGAACTTGAGAAAAAAATTAAAGAATTAGAAAAAAAATAAATTTAAGGCAGTATTACAAACTGCCTTTTTTGTTTAAAACACCTCTACTGAACCATAATAACCCAAGAACTATATTATATTGATTTTAATATTATTACAATTTTCAAAACAAATATACTGAGTTATTTTAGGATATTAAACCAAAATTTTATATTCAAAAGTTCAAACATAAAAACCTAAATAAAAACTACTTAGCGTTTGGCACGATTTTTGAAAGTTAAGAAGTGCTTATTCAAAATAAGTTAATAATTTTATATTTTATCTTTTATCTTCGAGGGGTTGGGGGCTGTCTATTTAGGCAGCCCTTTTTTATTAAATAAATTTATTTTTTTTAAAATATATAGTTTAATTTTGTAAAAAAATAATAATCAGATAATAATTAAACAGATTGCTGCGTTTTAATAACATGTTTAAAAAAATCATCCTATTTATTTGGCTTTATATTTCATTTTTTTGTTCAAATGGACAGAATACTTTTATTAATGGTAATGCAGCAGGAGCGGAAGGTTTAAAAATAAAAATAAAAACAACAGCAGACTACATTTCTGAATTATCAAAAAAGATTGATGAAACAACAATTGATGAAAATTGCAATTTTAAACTAAAAGCCTTAATCACTGAGCCTATTTATGCACAAATTCAAATTGGGTTTTTAAAAGGAGACTTTTATCTAGAACCTGGTAAAACATATAAAATCAGTATTTCTCAACAAAATTATAAAGAAGATGATAAAGAAAGTCCTTTTCTCTCAAAAAAAAGACTTAATATTGAATTTTTGAACAATGATAATTCCGAACTTAATGTTATGATTAACAAATTCAATGTTTTGTATAACGAATTTGTGCTAAAGAATTTTAATGCTTTGTATCAAAGAAGAGATAAAACAAGAATAGATTCGTTGCAAAGCAAAATAAACCAAGAGTTTGGAAAGTCTAAAAACCAATATTTTAATAATTATATTAAATACCGGTTAGCTGGATTGGAGCAGATGGGAAGAATAAAAAATAATAAAAAATTATTTGCTAATTATATTTCCAATCAACCAGTTTTATACAACCATGTTGAATACATGTATTTCTTTAATGAATTTTACGAAAAGTTTTTCTACAACGGAAATCATACAATAAAAACAGATGATTTAAAAAGATACATAAACACTGAAAGAAGCTACCTCAGCCTTCTAGATTCATTGGGAAGAGATAGCTTAGTGAAAAATGAAGTTATAAGAGAATTGGTTTTTTTGAAAGGCATGAAAGAACTTTATGAATCAAAGGCATACAAAAATGATAACATAATAGATATTATTAGCAGATTTGCAAATAAAACCAAATTTATAGAACATAAAAAAATTGCTATTAATTTGATTGAAACCTTTGTAGCTATGAAACCAGGAAGCACAGCTCCAGATTTCAAATTAAAGGATTTAAAAGGGACATCATATACGCTTAGTTCATTTACAGGTAAATACACTTATATTTGTTTTTTTACAACTTGGTGTGCCGGATGTATGCCTGAAAATGATGCTTTAGTTGATTTAAAGAAAAAATACAATGAAAAAGTAAATTTCATAAATATTGCTGCAGACAAACAAGTACTTAATTTGATGTATTATGTTGAAAAAAACAAATACGATTGGATTTTTTTACATGCAGACAATAATACAGATATATTTGAAAACTATAACATTAACTCATTTCCTGTTTATATTTTAATTGATCCTCAAGGAAAAATTGTAAATTTCCCTGCATTGAAGCCAAGTGAAGGAATAGACATTATTTTTAATAAATTATTTAAAAAAGACATTCCGATATCAAACGATAATTAGAAATGCATTTTTGAATTGAATTCA
>CAZWRD010000003.1:0-19462 GCA_964636105.1 uncultured Bacteroides sp. | reverse complement strand
AAAATTGAAATTTCCGTGGTAAAAATATTGCCTTTTTGACTTGAATTCAGCAAATACAAAATCTCATTTGGTAAAAGAAATCACTCATTTTCAACAATATAAATAATTTTTCAAAAACTACAATTCTTGCAATTTCAAATATTTATTCAAAATAAATTTAATTGAAGGAAAAGTATTATCCATTAACTCTGTAACTTTATCATTATTTACCCAAATTGCATCTAAAATATCCTCATCAAGTTGAGGTAAAGGTTTTTTTGTTTCATTTGATTTTAATACAAACCAATAGCAATGTTTAATGATTGATTTATTTCCCTCGCTGTAAATATGATAAGTATCAGGTAATTTTCGAATAATATCAAGATTAGAAATTGAGGTTTCTTCTTCAATTTCTCTAATTGCACATTGTGAAATGGTTTCTCCTTTATCTAATTTACCTTTTGGCAAATCCCATTTACCTCGTCTGAAAATCATCAAGATCTCATGAAATTGGTTTATAACCACTCCCCCACCAGCCTTAATTTCAATAAATTTTGATTTGTAGAAAGTAAAAACTTCAGCAAGATTATCAGGGCAATAGATATATAAATCAGTTACTAAATTTTGATTTAAAAAATCAGCAATAATTTTCAACAAAAAACGATTTGATTGAAATTGCTGAATATCAATATTTTCTACTTCAAATAATTGTAATTCTATTTTTTTTACAAAATGAATTGTCTGATTGTTCACAAAAACTTTATACATTTGCAATATGAAATTTAATGAAGAAATAGCTTTAAAAACAGCCGAATTTTTATTGCAAATTAAAGCAATAAAATTGAATAATTCGCAACCTTTTACATGGGCTTCGGGAAGAAAATCTCCGATTTATTGCGATAATCGTGTAACATTGTCATATCCAAAAGTTAGAACATTTATTCGTCAACAATTTGTAGAAATGACAAACGAACATTTTGGTACAATAGATTTAATTGCAGGTGTTGCAACAGGAGGAATTGCTCAGGGTGTTCTTGTAGCTCAAGATTTAGGTCTTCCTTTTGCTTATGTTCGCTCAGAAGAGAAAAAACACGGCTTATCAAATCAAATAGAAGGAGTTGTTCAATCAGGACAATCTGTTGTGGTAGTTGAAGATTTAATTTCAACGGGAAAGAGTAGCTTAAATGTTGTAAATTCTTTATCAAATGCAGGATGTAACATTAAAGGTATGATTGCTATTTTTACCTATGGATTAAAAGTAGCTGAGGAAAGCTTCAAGAATGCAGAAGTACCTTTAATTACATTAACTGATTACAATACTTTAATAAAAGTTGCCGTTGAACATAATTATATCAAAGCCGACGATTTAATGTCATTGAATGAATGGAGAGAAAATCCTGAACTTTGGTCAGAAAACAAAATTAAAGAAGGATTTTAAAAAACTGATATGAAACATATTGAAAGCGATAAGCTACTAATTAATTGCAATCAAGATAGAATTTTTAATTTTTTATCTAATTTCAATAATTTTGGCAAACTCATGCCCGAACAAATTATTAATTGGCAATCTACTGAAGATACTTGTTCGTTTACCATTAAAGGAATGACTGATTTAAGTATGAAAATAAAAGAAAAAATTGCCTTTCATACGATATTAATTACTTCATATGGAAAAGTGCCATTCGATTTTGAATTGAAATGCAGTTTTGAAGATTTCGGTAATTTTCAAACTCAATCTCAATTAATATTTATTGCTGATTTGAATCCAATGTTAAGTATGATGGCAAGCAAACCATTACAAAACTTTGTAAACATGCTTAATTCAAAATTAAAAGAAACGGCGGAATTAGGGAATATTTAATTTTTTATATCCAAAAGTAATACAGATTTGTAATTTAACTAATTGTTTAATTATAAATCTGTATTTTTTTGTAAGTTTGTAATGAATTTAAATTACAAATAGCTATGAAAAAAATAATACTTTTATTCATTATCATTATATTACCTTTTATAAGCTGGGCTGAAATTGTTCCTATTGAAAGTGCAAAAAAAGCAGCAATCAATTTCTATAAATCAAAACAAATAATTCCTTCAGAAGAAAACAACAACATATATATCACAGATTTTCATACAATTAACGAGAATAGTATTCCGTTTATTTACATTTTCAATATGAGTAATAATGGATATATATGTTTGGCTGCCGATTATAATGCACATCCAGTTTTAGCTTATTCATTTGAAAGCACTTATGACACAAAAAATATAATTCCACCCTTTAAAATGTGGCTTAATGAATATAAACTACAAATAAAGCAGATTAGAAAATCTGACAACATTAACGTTACTGCTAATAAAGCAAAATGGATTGAATTAATTGAAAATAAATTTAAAAAGAATAATACAAAATCAGTTTCTCCATTTATAAAATCCAAATGGGATCAAGGCAAAATATTTAATACAAATTGTCCTGAAGATACTGCTGGACCAGGAGGAAAATGCGTTACAGGATGCGTAGCAACATGCTTAGGACAATTAATGTATTATTATAGATTTCCTAATCAAGGGATTGGAAACTTTTCATATACCCATCCTGTTTATGGCAATTTATCAGTAAACTATTCTAATTCAAATTATGATTATAATGCCATGTGTGATGTTCCTACGAAACCAAATCCTGCAATTGGCAAACTTATTGCTGAAAGTGGCATAGGTGTAAGTATGAATTATGGTCCCAATAGCTCTGGAATGAACAATCATTCTGCGGCTTATGTATTGCGTAATTATTTTAAATATCCTCAAAACGTTCAATATGTTTTTAGAGATAGTACCAATGTGAGATGGGATAGTTTAATTGTAGCTCAATTAGATCAGAAAATGCCGCTTTATTATGCAGGCTGGTCAGTTCCTGACACAAATGGACATGCTTTTGTGTGTGATGGTTATCAAGATACAACTTATTTTCATTTTAATTTTGGCTGGGGAGGCTCTTATGATGGTTATTTTTACTTAAACAATCTAAGCCCTGGTGGAAACAATTTTAATCTAGCTCAAGAATTGATTATTAATATTTACCCTGATACTTCAATCTATTCATACCCTAATTATTGCAATGGTAATAAAACTTTAACTGCTTTAGAGGGAAGTTTGGAAGATGGAAGTGGTCCGTTATCTAATTATCAAGCAAATAGTAATTGTTCGTGGCTAATTGCACCAAATGCGGATTCAGTTAATTCTATAGTTTTAAATTTCAATGAACTAAAAACTATGACAAATCATGGCATTATAAAGATTTATAATGGGAATTCAGTAAGCTCACCTCTAATTGGGACATATTCTGGAACTACTATTCCTTCGACAATCACAGTTAACAAAAACCAAGTTTTAGTAAATTTTATATCTGATAATGATAGTCTTAAACCCGGATTTTTAATCAATTACAAAGCCATAACTCCTAATTATTGCAATACATTTAAAATGCTAACAGCAAATTCTGGTAGTTTTGGCGATGGAAGTGCTTTAAAGCGTTATAATGCAAATACAAGTTGTAAATGGGTTATAAAACCTACAACAGAAGCCGGAAGTGTAAAACTCCACTTTAATAATTTTGATACTGAATTAAATAAAGATATCATTAAAATAAAAGGAATTTCTTCTTTGATTTTACTTGCCACTTTTTCAGGAAATAATATCCCTTCAGACTTTACTATTTCGGGTAATCAAGCAAGTATAGAATGGATTACTGATTATGAAAATGAAAACCAAGGATGGGAAATTAGTTATACTAGCTCTGGCGTCGGCATTAATACCATTAATAATATTGAAAATATGCTCATCTATCCAAACCCATCAAAAGATTATATTAATATATCAATGAATCTAACTGAGAATGAAGTAATATTATGTGAAATTTTTTCGACTGAAGGACGGTTAGTATTTTCGGAGAAATGGCAGCTATTTTCAGGATTTAACAATCAGAAATTAGAAACAAAAGATTTAGGAAAAGGTGTTTATTTATTAAAATTGAGCAATCAGAAAGGAGAAATTTCAAAACAAAAAATAATTGCAAATTAATAAAAAAAGCTGTCAAGATGACAGCTTTTTTTTAATTCTAATGACTTTCATAATCACCCTTATCTCTGGAACTTATCAGCTATTTTTATGATAATAAATGGAATTTATATTCTATAGCAAGAGATTCATATAATCAGCTGTAATTTAAGAAATTGAGCAAATACTTTGGTATCAAAAGCAGAATAAATTACCTTAATTTAATTTTATAGATTTTCATCTTGAATCAAATATAATAAATTGTATAAACTTATGAAATATATAAGATTCTTTTAAAAATCACTTAATTTTTTCGTATTTTTGTAACTATAAGTAAACTAAAGAATCTCTAAACCATTGAGAACAAAAAAGATTCCTAAGTAATTATTTTTAAAACAATTAAGAATCAATGAAAAATAATGAAATAGCGTTTGAAGAGTTGCGATTAAAAGTATTAAATACTTTTGATATATTGCAAAACAAAGGTTTAGATCATGAAACAAATTTTAAGGAAATAATTGGTATTATTGATAAACTCCAAAACACACAATTAAAGTTAATTGAAAATCTAAAATCAAGCAAAGCAGAATTTGAAGAAGTTTTCAATTCAACAAATGAAGCTATTTTAATAATTGATTCAGAAAGTGGCGAAATAATTGATGTAAATAATCGCACATTAGAAATATTCGGATATAACAATAAAAATGAGATACTTAGATTAAATTTCATAAATTTCAATACAAGAAACAATCAAAATTCTTTTAATGACTTACAAACTCATTTTTCAAAAGCAACAAATGGGGATGTTCAACTATTTGATTTGTTATCATATAAAAAAAATGGGGATTCATTTTGGGTATCAATCTCGTTGAAAAAAAGCAAAATAGGAGGAAAAGAAAGAATTATTGCTGTAGAACGAAATATTAACGAAAGAAAAAAAACAGAAGAAGAATTAAAAAATAGAGAACAGCAACTTAGCACATTAATTAACTCAATGCCAGACATTATTTGCTTTAAAGATGGGGATGGCAGATGGCTTGAAGCAAATAATTACGATTTAAATTTATTTGAATTAGAAAACATAAATTACAAAGGTAAAAAAGATTCAGAACTAGCTCAATATAGTAATTTTTATAAAAATGCTTTTTTAGCGTGTGAAGATTCAGATGAATTAGCTTGGCAAAAAGGAAGTATTTGCAGAAATGATGAAATAATTCCAAAACCAGATGGAACATCATTAGTATTTGATATTATAAAAGTACCAACATTTGATAAATATGGAAAAAGGAAAGGTTTAATTGTTGTTGGAAGAGATATTACAGAAAAAAAACTTGCTGAAAAAAAATTAATTGAATCTGAAGAGAAATTTAAAGCTGCTTTTAAAATTAGCCCAGATGCTATCAGTATTTCCAGACTTAGTGATGGTAAATATATTGATATTAATGATGGATTTGTTGAAATTTCAGGTTATAAAAGATGTGAAATTATTGGAAAATCAGCCATAGATATAAATATATGGAATAATATTGCAGACAGAGAATTGTTAGCCCAAAAATTAAAAGTGGATGGATTTGCAAATAATATTGAATTTTTTTTCAAACTAAAAAATGGGAAAAAAATACTTGCTACTCTTTCTGCAAGAATTCTCATAATAAATGAAGAACCTCATTTATTAGCAATTACAAAAGATATAACCGAACAAAAAAAGAATCATGAAGCATTAAAATTAGCGGCCAAGCAATGGGAAGATACTTTTGATTCAACTTTAGATGCAATTTGCTTGTTAGACTGCAATCAAAAAATACTGAGAGTAAATAAAGCAATGCTTAACTTTTTTGAAATTACTAAAAAAGAAGTAAAGAATAAACACTGCTGGGAAATTATCCACAAAACATCAAGTCCAATTAAGAATTGTGTTGTAAATAAAGCCATTATATCAAAGAAAAGAGAAAGTTTTGAACTAACTTTAAAAAATAAAATTGTAGTTGCATCTGCTGATCCAATAATTGATAAAAATGGAAATGTTTTAGGACTTATACATATTATAAGAGATATTACAAATGAAAAAAACAGCCAAAAATCACTAAAAGAAAGTGAAGAACGCTATAGAACTGTAGTTTCATCATCAAGCGAAGGTATTATTTTACAAGATAAAAATGGGAAAATTCTTACTTGGAATTTAGCTGCCGAACAAGTATTTGGGATAAAAGAGAAAGAAGTATTGGGACAAACTTCAAGCAGTAGAAATTATAATATCTATAAAGAAGATGGAACAGCGTATTTGGGAGAAGAACATCCCTCAATGCTTACGTTGAAAACTGGAAAACCCTGCAAAAACATATTAATGAGAGTTTTAAATGATAAAAATGAATTATTATGGCTTAAAGTAAATACCAATCCAGTTTTTGTTGAAAACAAAGAAAAACCAGACTTTGTAGTTATCTCATTTTCCGAAATAACTAATCTAAAGCAAATAGAACAAGCATTACAAGAACAAAAAGATATTTTCTCAACTATAGTCAATCAAGCTAATGATGCAATTGGTTTAATTGATCCTGAGAATGGCAATTTTTTTGAATTTAATAAAAAAGCTCATGAAATATTAGGTTACACAAGAGAGGAATTTTCTAAACTTTGTCTATCTGATATTGAACACAAACATCAAAAAGAAACCGTATTAAATACGCTACAAACACTTGCAACAGGCGGCGAAAAAACATTTGAAACTCAACACAAACATAAAAACGGAAGCATTTTAGATATAAGAGTAAGTACAAATTCTGTTTCAATTAAAGGGAAATTCTATGTTGCTAGTATTTGGAATGATATAACAGAAAAGAAAAAACAAGAAGAAGAGTTAAAAGAGAAAAATTTAATATTTCAATCACTAATGGATAATAGTCCAATTTACATTTTCTTTAAAGACCATAATATTAGAGCTATGCATCTTAGCAAAAACTTTGAACAAATGCTAGGCATGCCAATAAAAGATGCAATTGGTAAAAATATGTATGAACTTTTCCCAAGCGAATTGGCATTAAAAATGATGAGCGATGATAAAAAAATAATTGAAGAAGGAAAACTAATTCAAGTAGATGAGGAACTAAATGGGAAGTATTATACAACAATAAAATTTCCAATAAAAAGAGAAAATGACACATCTATTTTAGCAGGATTTACTTTAGATATTACTGACAGAAAAAAAGTAGAAATTGCGCTTAAACAAAGTGAAGCACGATTAAGCTCTTTTATGCATTATTTGCCAGCTCTAATAATGATTAAAGATCATGAATTAAGACCTATATTTGCCAACGAACAATTGAAGTCTTTATTTCCTATGGAAAAATGGATGGGAAAAAAACCACATGAAATATTTGACAATGAAACTGCTTCAAATATGATTGAAAAAGATCAAGTTGCTCTTAATCATGGATATTCTTCATATGAGGAAACTTGGACCGATAAATTTGGGAAAGAACATATTTATTTTACTCAAAAATTTAGAATTGACTTACCCGATTCGCTTCCATTATTAGGTGCAATAATTACAGATATTACAAAACAAAAAGCAGCAGAAACTCAAATTAAAGAGTTGAATTTCAGTTTAGAGAAAAGAGTAGAGGCAAGAACAGCTGAACTAACAGAAGTAAACAAAGAACTTGAATCGTTTGCATATACCGTTTCACATGATCTTCGTGCACCTCTAAGAGCTATTGATGGATTTACAAATATTTTAAAAGAAGATTATTATAAATATTTCGATGAAAAAGGGAAAAAAGTTTGCAAAACAATTAGTGATAATGCACTTAAAATGGGACACTTAATTGATGATTTACTCGCTTTTTCAAGAATTGGTAGAAATGAAATGAATTATTTAACCATTAATACCAAACAAATGGTTGAAACTATTATTCAAGATAATTTTTTGAACGGACAAACAGGGAAGTATCAAATAATTATCAACAACTTACCAATTATAAAAGGTGATAGATCAATGATTAAACAAGTATGGATAAATCTAATTAGTAATGCTATTAAATTTTCATCAAAAAAAGAATTTCCAAAAATTGAAATCGGATTTACTGAAAATGATAATGACTTTGTTTTCTTCATTTCTGATAATGGAAGTGGTTTTGATATAAAATATTCGGATAAATTATTCGGAGTTTTCCAAAGATTACATAGTGCTACAGAATTTGAAGGCACTGGAGTTGGGTTAGCTATTGTGCAAAGAATTATAAACAGACATGGAGGCAAAATATGGGCTGATTCAAAACTAGATAAAGGAAGTGCTTTTTATTTTACAATAAAAAAATAATTTAATATTAAAGTAATGAATAGACTTTTTAATTTTAATTATTATTTAGGTTTTGTTTTGTATTTATTGCTGATGTTTTTTTCAAAACTAAATACAGCCAATGCAAATATTTCAAATACAATAGATAGCATAACAATTGTTTCTGATGATAATTACCCACCTTATATATTTCGTAATACAAATGGAAAGCTTCAAGGAATAATTATTGATCAATGGAAACTATGGGAAGAAAAGAATCATATTAAAGTAAGTATTGTTGCAATGGATTGGGATAGTGCTCAATTTTTATTCAACCAAGGAGATGCAGATGTTATTGAAACCGCATTTTACACTCAACAAAGAGATGAATATTGGGATTTTACAAAATCTTATGCAGTAATTGAGGTCCCTGTTTTTTTTAATACTTCATTAAGCGGTATTACAAACATTGAATCGTTACATGGCTTTACCATAGGAGTTAAAGCAGGAGATGCTTGCATAGAAATTTTCAAAAAAAACAAAATCAATTCATTAAAGGAATATAATAGCTATGAAGCACTTATAAAAGCAGCAAATAAAGGAGAAATAAAAGTTTTTTGTGTTGACAAACCACCAGCCTTATATTACTTGTTTAAATATAATATTGAAGATAAATTTAAATTGGGATTTACACTTTATACTGGCAAATTTCATAGAGCCGTAAAAGAAAACAATAAAGAACTAATTAAAACAATTGAAGATGGTTTTGAAAAAATATCAGAAGAGGAAATTGAATTAATTGACGAAAAATGGCAAGGAAAAACAATTGTTAATAATAAAATAAAAAAACAGATAGCTTATGCAGCTTTAACACTCATAATCATTACGATTATCTTATTAATTTTCAACATCATACTAAGAAACAGAATCAAATCAAAAACTAAAGATTTAGAAGATGCATTTAAAAACATTAGCAATAACGAAAAAAAAATTAGAGCTATTTTCAATTCAATAAATGACACTATTCTGATTCACAGCTTATACAATGGGAAAATAATTGAATCATATCTTCCAGCCGAAAAATTATATGGCTACTCTTCTGCCGAATTAAAACAAATCAGAATTCAGGATATTAGTTATGGAATATCACCATATTCACAAACTGAAGCAATGGGATTTATAACCAAAACCACCAAAGAAGGTCCTCAGGTATTCGAATGGCTAGCGAAACACAAAAACGGAGAACTTATATGGGTTGAAGTAAGTATGAGTTACAACCCTGAATTATACAAAGATGCGATAATTGTTGTAATTCGAGATATTTCAGAAAGAAAAAAAGCTGAAAACGAAATAAAAGAGTTTTATGCAACACTTGAGAAAAAAGTAGAAGAAAGAACGCAACAGTTGAAAGAAGCTAATAAAGAACTGGAATCGTTTGCATACACAGTTTCGCACGATTTAAGAGCTCCTTTGAGAGCTATTGACGGATTTACAAGAATTTTAATTGAAGACCATTCGAAAAACTTATCAGAAGATGGAATAAAGGTTAGTAATACAATTATCAGAAATACAAAAAAAATGGGACAACTTATTGATGATTTACTTGCTTTTTCAAGGGTAAGTAGAAATGAAGTAAATAAAATGCCTATTGACATGAACTTGATTGTAGATACAATATGTAAAGAGCTAATTACAGAAGATTTAAATAGCAAAATTAATCTCAAAATTGATGATTTACCAAAATCAGAAGGTGACAGAGCATTAATCAAACAAGTATGGACTAATCTTATTTCCAATGCAATAAAATTTTCTGCAAAAAAAGAGACTATATCGATTAAAATTAGCTATACCCAAACCGAAAAAGAGAACATTTATTCAATATCTGATAATGGAGCTGGTTTTGATGAGAAATATTC
The DNA here is from genome assembly GCA_964636105.1 of uncultured Bacteroides sp. GTDB lineage: Bacteria > Bacteroidota > Bacteroidia > Bacteroidales > JACABE01 > JACABE01. Next base: position 9,241 of record CAZWRD010000003.1, on the reverse strand, counting down.
AAATAAATTATTTGGCGTTTTTCAAAGATTACACTCTAACCAAGATTATGAAGGAACTGGAGTTGGTCTAGCCATTGTTCAAAGGATTATACAAAAACACGGTGGAAAAATTTGGGCTAAATCTGAGATTAATAATGGAGCAAGTTTTTATTTCACTTTAAGCAAAGTAATTGATAATTAATACTATGGAATTTAATATTAAAAATGTGGAATATCTTTTGGTGGAAGATAATCCCAATGATGCAGAACTGATAATTAGGGCACTAAATAAGATTATAAATACCAATAATCTCTTGTTACTTGAAGATGGAGAAACAACAATGAATTTTATTTTTGGGAAAGGAGAATATGCTAAGAAATTATATAACAAACAATTAAAAGCAATCTTTCTTGATCTAAAACTTCCCAAAATTAATGGATTGGAAATATTGAAAGAAATAAAACGTGATCCAATACTTCAAAAAATACCTGTCATCATTTTTACTTCTTCTAAAGAAGACTTTGATATTAAAACAGCTTATAATTTAGGCGCAAATAGCTATGTGGTTAAACCAATGGATTATAAGAGTTTTACAGAAACAATTATTGCTATTGGAAATTATTGGATTAACCTGAATGTGACAATTGAATAAATTTCGTTTTTTTTTGCAATCAGATTTATTATTACACTTTACAATTAAAGTTGATTCAATTTATATTATTAAATGTATGCCTTATTGCACTAAAATGTAAATAAACTTGTACTTGAATTAAAAGTATTATTCAAAATATTTTTTATCTTCATAAAATAAAGGACTGATAATTTTCTAATTAATTATCAGTCCTTTACACTAATAAATATTTTAGAGATTATTCAATAAGAAATCTGTCATGCGTTTGTATAAATGAAATCGGGTATAACCGCCATAAATGCTATGATTCTTATTGGGATAAAGCTGCATTTCGAATTGTTTGTTGGCATTAACCAATGCAGTAATTAAATCCATTGAGTTTTGAACATGCACATTATCGTCACCTGTACCGTGTACAAGCAAATATTTTCCCTTTAATTTCTTTACATGATTAATGGGCGAATTGTCGTCGTAACCCGAAGCATTTTCCTGTGGGGTACGCATAAAACGTTCGGTATAAATATTATCGTAGTATCTCCAGTTGGTAACAGGTGCCACCGCAATACCTGCTTTAAAATAATCGGCACCTTTGGTCATACATAAAGTTGACATAAAACCACCATAACTCCACCCAAAAATTCCGATACGATCTTTGTCGATATATGACTGTGCTCCAAAATATTTGGCAGCTCCTATTTGATCTTCGGTTTCCAGTTTACCCAGTTCTTTGTAAGTACATTTCTTAAACTCTTCGCCACGGAAGCCAGTGCCTCTATTGTCAACCGAAACTACAATATAACCCTTCTGAGCCAGCATTTCAAACCACGATAAATCGCTGTAGCCATAAGAATTTGTTACTGTATTGTGTCCTGGACCTCCGTAAACGTACATTAGCAATGGATACTTTTTGTTGGCATCAAAATTCAGAGGTTTTATAATCCAATAGTTCAATTCTACACCATTTTCGGTTTTCAAAACAGAAAATTCTTTTTTGGCAAAGCCATAATTTTTAAGTGTTTCAGCAAGTTTTTCATTTTTTTCTAAACTAACCAACTCTTTGCCGCTAGCAGCATTAATGGTATATATAGAAGGCGTATTCCCGTCAGAAAAAGTGCTGATATAATACTTAAAACTATTACTGAAATCAGCATCATTATTTCCTTTTTTGGTTGACAAAATTTGTTTTTTGCTGCCATCAAATTTTATAGCACACAAATCTTTATTAATAGCACCCGATTCGGCCGATTGAAAATAAATAGTTTTATTCTTTTCATCAACACCCTTCACTTCTACAACATCCCATTTTCCCGATGTTAATTGCTTAATTAATTTACCATTCAAATCGTAAAGATAAATATGATTATATCCATCCTTTTCGCTGCTCATTATAAATTGATTATTACTCAAAAAGTGTAAATCGTCATTAATATCTATGTAATATTTATTGGTTTCGGTATAAATAACTTTAGAACTAGCATCAGTTGAATTGCTTAATAAAACTTCCAATTTATTCTGCAAACGATTCATTCTCATAATAGCAAGTATGTTAGCATCTTGAGTCCATTTAATGCGAGGAATATATTGATTGGTTTCTGTTCCTATATCCATTTTTAATATTTTACTACTTACAACATCATAAGTATGAATACTAACTACAGAATTATCTTCGCCTGCCTTAGGATATTTGTAATTATATTGTTCAGGATACAAATCACCGAACATTTGCATGGTAAATTCCTTTACTTTGCTTTCATCAAAACGATAATAGGCAAGCTTTTTACCATCAGCCGACCAGAAGAAAGCTTTGCTAAAACCAAACTCTTCTTCATAAACCCAATCGGTAGAACCATAAATGATATTATTAATTTTACCATCCATAGTAATTTGCTTTTCAGAATTGTCTGTTAAATTCTTAATATACAGATTATTATCTCTCAAAAAAGCAATCAAACTACCATCGGGAGAAAACTCAGCCAATCTTATTTTTCCACCTTTCGACAATTCGGTAACCGTAGCCGTTTTCAAATCATAAATATAAAAATCTGAAACAGAAGAATGACGATAAATAGGCTCGGTATTAATCGAAATTAATATTTTGCTTTCGGTATTATTAAACTGATAATCGTCTATTTCAAATTTCGCTATATCTTTAAGTTTTATTTTAGAAGCATCTAAAATAGTAGATTGCAGTTTACCATCCTTGTAAGCATATTTCTTGATGGAATTATCCTCCAAAATGCAATAATGCTCGCCATCCTTCATCGAACGTATTTCTTGAATAAAGCTGGGACGAAAAGTACCTTTCAGCCAGATATCTTCCAATGTAATTTTTTTTGTATCAGTTTGTGCATTGCTTGAAAATTGTAAAAAAAACAAGCAAAAAATTGCAAACAAAAGTTTTTTCATGTTTATTGAGTAATTTTGATAAATAATGCAAATAATTAAGCTACAAAAATAAAGCTTTTGATTATGACAATAAAACAAAAAACTATAATTTCGATGAGATTAACAATTAAGCTGCTAATATTAACAATTTTACCGATATGTTTTTTTGAATAACAAAACTGATATTACTATTCCACAAAATAATTTAAATTAAGTAAAAGATGATAAAGCAACTTTTTATGTCTATTTAACCGAATTAAAAATGATAAAATACACCCATTAAAATATCAACACCACTACCATCAGGATTTTTAAGACCGCTATCATCCGATGGTATCATCAACGAACTTGATTTAAAACTATATTTTACATTATAATATTTAACGCCGAAGTTAAGCGACATTTTATCCGAAAAATTTAATTCGTAGTTCACGCAAGCATGCCAGCCCGAAGTTTTATCATATTTCCAGGTATCATTAAAACCGCCATTTGGAACATTTATACCACCAATTATTACCATATTATCAAAATAATAATCGTAACCACCACCAATTTTCAAACGCATACGTTCACCATCTTGCAATGGAATAATATATGAAGGAGTAATAGAAATATAACCTCTCTTAAAAGTTGAAGTTGCATTATTAAGATATGGAATAAGAAAACTAAACTGATAATTAAAATCTAAAGCAATATCCAGATAATTGGTAATTTCATAACCATATTTTGCACCAATACCATAACCTCCGCCTGAACTTAAAGAAGCATTTCCAACATTTGTATAAAACATTGCAGTAGAATGCAAACCTCCTCCAAAAGCCAAATTAACACCAATTCTGCTTTTGGGTCTTATAAAAGGTAAGCGGGGATTATCCGTAATAAGCTTAAGCTTTTCATTATTAATTTGAGAAAGTGCTAAAGTAGTATCCTGCAAAAGCAAAAGTTCAGGTTTAGTTGACCAAAAACCCATATTTACATTAAACTTTATAAAATAAGTTTTACCATTTTCAACTTTAAACTTAATGCTGTTTTCCGACAGTTTATTAATGCTAAATATATAATCGCCTGGCAAACAATCATAAATTACATAAGAATTATTTTTAAGTCTAACAATCAAACTATCGTTTGCAAAAATCTTATAACTTACACCCGAAGCATAAAAATTATTTTGTCTATAAATATAAATCTTAGCCTTAGGATATTCTCCTGCTAAGCTAAATTTAAGGAAACCAAGGAATAATAAAAATAAAACAAAAAATTTCTTCATTATTACAATATTAATATAATACAAAAGTAAAAAAAACAATCCAATAATTAAAAAAGAATTACTGAACTCATTTAATCTTAAATAAATAGAAAATATTAGCAAATAAAATAAATAATCACAACAAAAGCATAATAATAAAACTGATAAAAATTATTACTTTTGCAAATATTTTCAATGGGATTTAAAACAATGGAATACAAGCTTAATACGATAGAAGAAGCCATAGATGACTTCCGCAATGGAAAAGTTTTAATAGTGGTGGATGACGAAGACCGCGAAAATGAAGGAGACTTTATTACAGCAGCTGAGACTATTACACCCGAATTGGTTAATTTTATGGCAACACATGGTCGTGGATTAATCTGTACACCTGTTACAGCAGATAGATGCAACGAATTAGACCTTCATATGATGGTTACCAACAATACATCTGCACACGAAACTCAATTTACTGTTTCTATTGATTTATTAGGAAATGGCTGTACAACAGGCATCTCAGCAAGTGATAGAGCAAAGAGCATCAAAGCACTTACAGATCCAAAAACCAAACCTTCAGATTATGGTCGTCCGGGACATATTTTCCCACTTAGAGCCAAAGATGGAGGTGTTTTGCAAAGAGCCGGACACACAGAAGCAAGTATCGATTTAGCTATATTGGCAGGTTTACAACCGGTTGGAGTTCTAGTTGAAATTATGAATGAAGATGGAACAATGGCCAGATTACCTCAATTGGTTTTAATTGCCGAAAAGTTTAATCTGAAAATAATCACTATCAAAGATTTAATTGCCTACCGCATCAAAAACGAAAGTTTGATTAAAAGAGAAGAAGTTGTAAATATGCCTACCGAATTCGGCAACTTTAAACTTTATGCATACACACAGTTAAATAATGGCTTAACTCATTTGGCATTAACAAAAGGACAATGGAATGAAAACGAACCTATATTGGTTAGAGTTCATTCGTCTTGTGTAACTGGCGATATATTTGGTTCTTACAAATGCGATTGTGGACAGCAATTGCACCGTTCAATGGAAATGATTGAAAAAGAAGGTAAAGGAATTATCGTTTACATGAATCAGGAAGGAAGAGGCATTGGCTTGCTAAATAAACTGAAAGCTTATCACTTACAGGAAATGGGTAAAGATACCGTAGAAGCTAATGAAGAACTTGGTTTTAAACCTGATGAACGCGATTATGGTATTGGAGCTCAAATTTTAAGAGATTTAAATGCACATAAAATCAGATTAATAAGCAATAATCCGGTAAAAAAAGCAGGCTTAACAGGTTATGGTATTGCTATAACTGAAATATTACCTTTAATAATAGAACCAAACAAATACAATTTCGAGTATTTAAAAACAAAACAGGAAAAAATGGGTCATATGCTTCACATGTAAATGACATTATGGATATTATAAAATAATCTAACGAAAGACCAATCCTTTTCAAACAAAAAAAGATTGGTCTTTTTTCTTAATAAAAACATATTATTTCAACTTTTAGAGAAAACAATTGTTCTAAATTTGCAATTTTAATAATAATAAAATGATAAAAATATCAGCTGTTTCATATTTAAATACATTTCCGTTTATTTACGGTTTAAATAAATCAAAAATAAAAAATGATTTTAAAATATTCAGAGATGTTCCTGCAATATGTGCAGAAAAATTAATCAGCAATCAGGTTGATATCGGATTGGTACCAGTAGCTGTATTGCCTCAACTAAGTTATTATAATATAATTACAAATTATTGCATAGGAGCTGTTGGCAAAGTTTATACAGTTTTGCTACTCAGTCATGTTCCTTTAAATCAAATATCAGAGATTTATCTCGATAATGAATCCAGAACCTCGGTGCAATTGGTAAAAGTATTAGCAGAAAATTTCTGGAAAATAAAACCAGATTGGATTAATATTAAAGAAACTGAAACAAATAATTATCAATCAGTTGTATTAATTGGCGACAAAACATTTACAGAAAGAGAAAAATATCCATATGTATATGATTTGGCCGAAGAATGGTGCAAATTCACATCATTACCATTTGTGTTTGCCTGTTGGGTAGCAAACAAACCCATTCCTGAAGAATTTAATAATCTTTTCAATAAATCACTCCAGCAAGGTGTTGAAAACATTGACGAAGTAATTAAAGAATTTAAAGATCAAATACCTGAAAATGTGAATGCAAAAGAATATTACACTGAATATATCAGCTATAATCTGGATGATAATAAAAGAAAAGGATTAAATCTGTTTTTAAGCTTTTTAGAAAAAATGAAATAAACTTTATTTTTCAAAGGGATGTTCATTTTCAAAATCAGGCAAATAATTATCAGAACTTTCTAGTTCCTGTACCCAACCTCTAAAAATACCAGATTCATCTAATTCTTTAACAACTGTTTCATATTCATGTTGAGTAAGTTTCCGATTTAAATCAGGATAATTATCCAAATTTCTAACAGGATGGTATTGAGCCATTAATGATACAGAAATATTTAAAGATAATTCATCAGCAATGTATCTTATAACATTCAGACTATTATCAATTTGTCCTGGCAAAACCAAATGTCGGATAATTAATCCTGATTCAGCAATTCCATCATCATTTTTAATAATGGTACTGCCTTTTTGTCTATACATTTCCTTGATAGCTGAAGATGCAACTTCAAAATAGTCAGAAACATCAGAAAATTTTTTTGCTAATTTATTGTCTGAATACTTGAAATCAGGCAAATATACATTTATATAATTTTCAAGCATTTTTATAGTTTCAACCTTATCATAGGAATTAGTATTATAAACAGTAATGGGATAGTATCCTTTTGCTCTGAGATTTTCAATTATTGAAATAACATGATGTACATAATGTGAAGGAGAAACGAAGCCCAAAGAATTAATTCCATTAATTTCAAAAATATCAATAATAGCATTTGTAACTTCTTCCAAACTAAAAACTTGTGATATTACATCTCCCCTATTGCAACTAATCTGAATATTCTGACAATAGATACATTGCAAATTGCAACGGCTAAAAAATACATTACAAATTCCTCTTTCTCCGCTTATTACGGGTTCTTCACCTTTATGAACTGTTATTGAAGATATGTTGTATTCTGCATTACTGCCACAATAACCGGTTTTGCCCGAAAGTCGGTTGGCATTGCAATTTCGGGGACATATATTGCATGATTCTAATATTTCAAATGAAGGTTTCATTACAGGTTTTGAGTTTTAACAATTATTTATTGCAATATATTAGCCCTGAATTATTTATAATAAGGGTGTTTTCCATAAAAAGATACCTAAAATTGAAACACCTATTCCACATATAATAATTAAAAATGCATTGAGTTTTGAAATAATAATTGGATTTTGATGATGATTTTCAGTGTAAACTTCACGTATTATAAAGAAATAGTAATAAATTCCAATAATAGCCATAATGATTGCAAAAATAGAAATAAAAATATAACCCTGACTTATTGATAAAACAAAAACCTGAAATTTTGCCATAAAACCAGCTGTAGGTGGTATGCCGGCAAGTGACATAAGAAATACAGTTATAAAAACGGTCAGCCAAGGTTTCTCTTTATACAATCCTCTGAAAATTGATAAATCTTCAATTCCTTCTGAGGCTCTTTTCATTAAGATAAAAATAATAAATAAAGGAACTGTTGCCAGTGAATAAACAAAGGTATAGTAAAGTAATACAGATGCTGATGAATCATGTTGTGAAAGCATTGCAAGTAAAATAAAACCACTGTGTGAGATAGAAGAATATGCGAGTAATCTCTTGAAATTATTTTGATTTAAAGCAGCAAGGTTACCAATAAGTAATGATAATCCGGTCATTACCCAAAGTGCTTTTTCTAAATGAGCCGGTAGAGGTATTAAACCCATTCCTAAGAAACGATATAAAGCAGCAAATCCGGCAGTTTTAACAACAGTTGCCATAAATGCTGTTACTAAAGCAGGTGAGCCTTCATATACATCAGGACTCCAGAAATGAAATGGAGCAACTGCAACTTTGAATGCAATACCAATTAATATAAACAGGAAACCCAACATTAACATTGGTGGTAAATTTCCATTAAACTGGGATATAAAAGTTTTAATTTCGGGAAGATAAAATGAAGCTGATGCTCCATAAACCAACGCAATTCCAAAAAGAAAGAAAGCAGTTGCAAATGAACCCAGAATAAAATACTTAAAAGAAGCTTCGTTAGATCGGAATGATGACTTTTTTCCACCGGCCAGAATATATAAAGGAATTGAAAGGATTTCAATTCCAAGGAAAAGCATTATTAAATTAGCGTATGAAGTCATTAAAAATGCACCAACCAAAGCAAAAATCATTAATGCATATTGTTCTGCAACATGTTGTTCCATTAGTTTATAATAATCAATGCCAAAAAGAAAAATTAATATTGTAATGATTATCATAGATATATTAAATGCAATTGAAAAATTGTCAAATACTATCATATTGTGAAATATACTGGTACTTAATCCCCATTCTTTTAAAAATAAATATAAACTTAGGAGTAAGCCTGAAATTGCAACCGGTGATAATATTTTTTTACTATTTGTAAAACCCAGATATAATACAATTAAACCCAGTATCGAAGTAAATATTAATGCACTCATTTTTTTATTTTTTAATGTTTTAATACTGAAGTTATTCCGTTAAATGAACTTATAAAATATTGCATTGATTTTGCAGATTCCTCCATAAGACTAAAAATAGGTTTTGGGAAAATTCCTAAAGCTAAAATGATGATTATTAAAGGAATTAAGATAAAATAATCCAATATGCTGATATCTGTTGTTTTTATAAATGCAGCATTTTGATTGCCTAGCATTATATGTTGATAGGCATAAAGCATATATATGGCACTCAGTATCATAGCTAAACCTCCAAACAATGCAAACCAGAACGATTGCTGGAATAAACCGGTAATTATCAGAAATTCACCA
>CAZWRD010000002.1:13661-61430 GCA_964636105.1 uncultured Bacteroides sp. | reverse complement strand
ACTCAGGGATGAAGTATTTATTATTTCATCCCCTTTTTTATATGTTTTTAGAATTCAGAATATTATTCTTGTAGAAAGCATTTTTCTCAATTAAGATCAAATTTTAACAATTGAATTTCATATGTTTAACTATATTATGTATTACGAATACAAACTAATTTGTATTTGTAATACAAACTTTTTGTATATTTGCATAAAATTTTGCTTATATGATTACAGAAGAAATACTTAGAGTAGTTATTAAAGATGTTCATCCGGTTAATTCTTTGAGAAGAATTGTTGAAAGAGAGAAAACAATTCCGATGAATAGTAACAGAATCGTTGTAATAACAGGCATACGCAGATGTGGTAAAAGTACTTTACTTAAGCATAATATCAAAAATTTTGATGAAGCCATTTTTATAAATTTTGAAGATATTCGCTTAGAAGGCTTCGATAAAAATGATTTTCTGAAAATTGAAAAAATTGCAACAGAGGACCATATCAGATATCTGGTTTTTGATGAGATACAAAATGTTGTTGATTGGGAAAAATTTATCAGATCGGCTCATGACAAAGGATTTCAGATATTTATTAGCGGTTCAAATGCATCAATGCTTAGTCGTGAATTAGGTACACATCTTACCGGCAGGCATTTACAACTTGAACTATTCCCATTTAGTTTTGGCGAATATCTGAAATTAAAGTCATTGGAAGAAAATGCTGAGAATTTTTTACTTTATCTGCATAATGGTGGTTTTCCTGAATATCTACAATCAGAAGAAGAAGATTATCTGCGATCGTTGGCAAAAGATATTGTAATAAGAGATATAGCAGTTCGTAGAAATATAAAAAACGATCATCTATTGATGAGATTACTTACTTTTTTAATGAGTAATACCGGCAAAGAATTTAGTTATAACAATATAAGTAAATTGCTGGAAATTAAATCAGTAAGAACAACCATTGATTATTGCGATTATCTTAAGGAGAGTTATCTTATTGATTTCTTACCCCGCTTTTCATTTTCAATTAAACAACAACAGATGAATCCACAAAAAATATATGCTATTGATACTGCAATGGCAAAATCAATCAGTCTGTCGTTGAGTGAAGATTCAGGTAGAAAACTAGAAAATGTTGTATTTCTGATGTTAAAGCGTTTTTCTATTGAACTTTTATATTTTAAAGATGAAAAATCGGAATGCGATTTTATAGTAAAAAAAGGCAATCAGATATGCATGGCTGTTCAGGTTTGCTGGCAAATAACTTCCGAAAATCTCGAAAGAGAAATTAACGGATTAAAGAAAGCAATGAATACACTTTCATTGGATAAAGGATTTATAATAACAATGAATCAGGAAGATAGCTTCGACAATATTAAAGCTTTTCCAGCATGGAAATTTGAAAATATACTTAAAAATATATTGTAAAAGTGATATTTTATTGGAAAAATCAACTTAATTTGAAAAGTCGGTTCAATTAAAAATTTACTTACAAATTGTATATCAGTTGTTTTGAGTCTGGAATTAAAATAAGAACAAAATTCGCTTTTTATTTGTCTATATTGCAAAATAGTAATAAGTTTGTAAGCTAATCGTAAACATTATTTGAAATAATTACTAATCACTTTAAAATATGGAAATAATTGATAGTATTGATCCTTTATTAAAAACATTTTGGTTTATTGCCATTCCTGTAAGCGTTATTTTTATTATACAAACCATCATGACTTTTATGGGTGCTGATGCATCGGATGGTACTTCGGCTGATTTTAATGGCGATTTGCATGGTGGTGAAGCTCCTTTTCAGCTTTTCTCACTTCGAAATTTAATCAATTTTTTATTAGGATTGAGTTGGGCAGGAATATCCTTATATGGAGTTATTGCGAATCCTTTGGCTCTAATAGTGATATCGCTATTGGTTGGAGTCTTTTTTGTAGTCCTGTTTTTTATTGTAATTAAACAATTGCGGAAACTTGCCGAAGATAATTCGTTTAAAATTAGCGATACACTTAATAAAACTGCTGAAGTATATTTAACAATTCCAGAAAGTAAGCAAGGAAAAGGAAAAATACTAATAAGCATCAACGGATCTTTTCATGAATTGGATGCAATGACAGAAAATGAGAAGATTATAACCGGTAGAACGGTAAAAGTTGTGAAAATTGAAAATAATGATATTTTAATTGTAGAAACCATTTAAAAATTAAAAAATATGATGTCACCAATAATTTTGATTGTAGTAGCGGCTGTAGTATTATTTGTTACAATCGCTTCATTAGTATCCAGATATAAACGTTGTCCGTCTGACAAAATTCTGGTAATTTATGGAAAAACAGGAGGAACTTCTGCACGATGTGTTCATGGGGGAGGGGCTTTTATTTGGCCAGTAATTCAAGATTATGCTTTCTTAGATTTAAAACCGCTATCTATCGAAGCTAATCTTACAAATGCATTAAGTCGTCAGAATATTAGAGTTGATGTTCCTTGTAGGTTTACCATTGCCATTTCTACTGAAGCAGAAAGTATGAATACTGCTGCAGAAAGATTGTTGGGATTAAGTTCTGAGCAAATTCAGGAATTGGCCAAAGATATATTGTTTGGTCAGTTGCGTTTGGTTATTGCCACCATGACTATTGAAGAAATCAATTCTGATAGAGATAAATTTCTGGATAATATTTCGAAAAATGTAGATAGCGAGTTAAAGAAAATCGGATTGAGACTTATCAATGTGAATGTTACCGATATCAGAGATGAATCGGGTTATATAGAAGCATTGGGTAAAGAAGCAGCCGCAAAAGCAATAAATGAAGCAAAGGTTAGTGTTGCAGAGCAAGAAAAAATTGGAGAGACCGGAAAAGCTTTAGCTGATAGAGAAAAAGATACTCAGATTGCCGAAACACATAGAGATAGGGATGTGAAAATTGCAGTAACCCAAAAAGATAGGGAAGTTAGCATTGCCATGGCTTTTAAAGAAGAAGCTATTGGAAAAGCCGAGGCTCAGCGTGATACTCGTGTAAAAACCTCTGAAGCTAATGCAGTTGCGATAAAGGGTGAGAATGAAGCTAAAATTTCTATTGCAAATTCAGATGCACTCAGAAGAGAAAAAGAGGCAGAATCGTTGAGAATTGCTATAACTGCTGAAAAGGTACAACAAGCTAAAGCTTTGGAAGAAGCCTATTCTGCAGAGCAAAAAGCTGAAAATGCCCGTTCTGAAAGAGAACGTTCTACCCAGATTGCCAATGTAATTATTCCAGCTGAAATTGCCAAACAACAAGCTATTATTGATGCAGAGGCTAATGCAGAACGCATCAGATTAAATGCCAAAGGTGAAGCTGATGCCATTTTTGCTAAAATGGAAGCTGAAGCCAAAGGTTTGTTCGAAATTTTGACAAAACAAGCTGAGGGTTATAAAGAAGTAGTTGCTGCAGCTGGTGGCGATCCTACCAAAGCATTCCAACTGCTGTTGATTGAAAAATTGCCGGAATTGGTTAGAACTCAGGTTGAAGCTGTTAAAAATATTAAAATTGACAAAATTACTGTTTGGGATTCTGGAAATGGAAATGCTGAAAACGGAAATTCGTCAACTGCAAATTTTGTTTCGGGTATGATGAAAACAGTTCCTCCATTAAATGATTTGTTTAATATGGCTGGCTTAAATCTTCCAACATACCTAAAAGGAGCTGAAAAAGAATTAAATACGCAAAACCCAATTATTCATTCAAAGGAGGAGCCAAAAGCAGAATAATAGAAGTTTTGTCAAACAAATATCAATTTGTCTTGTTACATTTATTCATTTAAATTAAGAAATAACATGAAAAAAACAATTGCATTAATTGCATTAATAATAGTAAGTTTGGCTGTAGTTGCTCAAACTCAAAAACAGAATTTTTATAGTTTTAAAGTAAAAACCATTGATGGCAAAGATTTTGATTTGGCATCATTAAAAGGTACCAAAATTTTGGTTGTAAATACCGCTTCGAAATGTGGACTTACTCCTCAATACAAACAATTAGAGGAACTTTACAAAATGTATGGAAGCAAAAGATTTACCATAATTGGTTTTCCTGCTAATAATTTTATGGCACAAGAACCAGGTAGCAATGCTGATATTAAGTCGTTTTGCGAAAAAAACTACGGAGTAAGTTTTCAGATGATGGAAAAAATTTCGGTAAAAGGTGATGATATTCACCCATTGTACAAATGGCTTACAACAAAAGCTGAAAATGGTGTGATGGATGCTCCTGTTCAATGGAATTTTCAAAAGTTTTTGATTGATGAAGATGGCAATTTAGTTGAAATGGTATCACCTAAAGAAAGTCCTACAAGCGAACGCATTATAAAATTTATCAAAACTGCAAAACAATAATATTTTTATTGGTTTTATTTATTAAAAAGCTGAATCTGCCAAAGGTTCAGCTTTTTTTGTTATTTATTGCAACGTTTTTCGAACTATTGTGTCTTTTATTGTAAATTTGTAAATCGAAAATATCAATTTAAAATCACACATTATGAAAAAACCTTTATTATTTATCTTGTTTTATGTAAGTTGCGTAACATCTTTTGCTCAAACTTATACTTTGGTTGGTAATGTTTTTCAAGCAAAATCAACTTGTAATGCTACTTTTGTTGAAAATGAAGTAGGAGATTATTTGCCGAATGAAAATATTTGGATGTCTTTTATGCCTGTAGGTAATAGCTTTAAAAGGGTTGAAATACAATTTACACAGTTTGATATTCATCCTTCTGACACTCTTTTTATATATGATGGCAATAACCCTAGTTCACCCTTGATTGGCGTTTATAACAATAATTATCCTATAAATCTGAATTTGCCGATAAAAGCTTCTTTCGGCAATACTACCAGAAGTTTGTGTTTCCGATTTAAGAGCGATTCTTCTTTTAATGCTTCTGGTTGGACTGCAAATATTTATTGTTATGATGTTTGTCAAATGGTTAATATGGAAATTGATAGTTTGCTCACTATGCCTCATCCTGTTAATAATTTAATTTCTATTTGCAAATCTGATAGTGTTTCGTTTTTTGCCAATGTAAGTTTTCCTCAAAATGATATTAATTACCATCAGAGTATTTCCAATTCTGTTTTCGAGTGGAAAACCGAACCAATGCAAATTAAAACCGGACAGCAAGTTTGGCAGCATTATCTGATTAATGGGTTAAAAAGGGTATATCTTACTTATAAAGATACCCTTGGTTGTATTTCAAAAGATTCGGTGGATGTGGCTGTTGGAGCTATGCCTGTGGTTACGGTTCCTTCTGTAGTTGATGTTTGCAATAATCAAGATGTTATGCTTAAAGCCGGCTATTTCAATTCTTTATTTTCATTTTTGAGTTTAAATAATTTGCATTTTGGTGGCAGAATTGATAGTACCATTTTTATACCTGATGGACCGGCTTGTCCTCCGGGTATTTTAGAAATACAAATTCCAGTTCAGGGAATTTATGATAATCAGATTATAACTTCTGCTTCTGATATTGCTTCTATTTGTGTTAATATGGAACATTCTTTTTCAGGAGATTTGGGGTTTAAAATTACATGCCCTAATGGACAAACCGTTATTCTTGATCCAAATCAGCATTCGGGAAGCAACGGAATGGGTAACTTCTACGAACCTGACGGTACTCCGGCTTGTTCGCCAGCTGCTAATATTCCGGGACAAGGCTGGAATTATTGCTGGTCGGAAGTATATCCAAATAATGGAACTTTGACAAGTAAAAAAAGTAGCGGTCCTCCTAGAATTGATTCAACCAATACGATTGCAAATTACAATTATTATTTGCCTTCAAATCCATTATCTGGCTTAATTGGTTGTCCTGTAAAAGGAAATTGGGTGTTGAAAATATATGATGATTGGGGATCAGATAATGGGTATGTTTTTAATGCCCAAATTAGTTTTAATAATAGCCTTATTGCAACTTTGCCAAATTATCAGCAAGGGATAAGTAACTATCAATTTAGCAGTAACACTGCTTTTATACAAGTAAACGATTCGATGGCATATGTAAATAATCTATCAACTGGTCAACATTCATTTAATTTAAAACTTACAGATTTAATTGGTTGTGTTGAAAATTATCAAACAACGATAAATGTTTATGAAGCACCTGTAATTGATTTGGGTAGTGATACTTCGTTGTGCAATGTAGATACTTTGGTGCTGGATGCTACATGCAGCAATTTGAGTAATTGCAGTTATTTGTGGAATTTAGGAAGCAGCAATCCGCTTGTACTTATTTATCTTGATAATGTTGTAAGAACCTATTTTGTTGCTGCTCAAAAATCGTATGGAAATTTTAGTTGTTATACTCTAGACTCAATAGCTGTAACGAAAAGCACACAAGCTCCTGATGCTGCTTCGGGTATTTCGGGAAATACACTAGTTTGCGAAAATTCGCAGGATGTTTTATATTATGTTCCACCCATCAATAATGCTTTTCAATATGTATGGAATTTAAATGGGAATCAGATAGCTTCGGGTATCGATAATGTTTTGTTGCTCGATTTTTTTAATATCAGTAATCCTATCTTATCGGTTTATGCCAAAAATTCATGTGGAAATGGGGTGCCTTCGTTGTTGAATATTGCTACCAATGCAGCTCCGGCTGCTCCAGTAATTTCGCTAAGCGGCAATACTTTGGTTTCGTCGGAAGCTATGGGCAATCAATGGTATTTGATGGGTTATGGCGCTATACCCAATGCTACTAATCAGCAGTTGAATTTGAGTAGCAATGGCGTTTATTATTGTATGCATACTTCACCAACTACGGGATGTGTTTCCGATTCTTCTAATTTTATTTCGGTAACTTCGGTGGGGGTTGATGCTTTTGAAAATCAGCCAATGAATTTGAAAGTTGCTCCAAATCCATTTAATAATTATACTTTGATTTCTTATTATTTAATCGAAAGTGCGGTGGTTGATTTAAAAGTGTATTCAATAACCGGACAAACGGTTTATAGTATGCCTAATATGAAACAAACCAAAGGCAATCACGAAATTGAGATTAATGGCAATAGATTGAATCAGGGTTTATATTTTTATCAGTTAAAAATAGGAAATCAATCATATAGCGGAAAACTTATTCGTATGTAAATACATGTTTTTATGATTATAGCCGCCTTTAGTAAGTCTTCAGGCGGTTTTTTTATCGAAACTATTTTGTAAATTAAATGTTTAAAACAATAAAAAATCTTTTATATGAACAAATTAAAAATCACCTTATTATTGCTGATATTTGTGGTATCGGCTTGCGATGTGGTAAACAACTTATCGAGTATGTATAATTTTACCAAATGCGATTTCCGTTTGAGTTCGGTTGACAATGTGCGTTTGGCTGGTGTTAATGTGCAAAATGTAAACAATTTGTCGGCATTATCTATTTTGGATGCTGCCCGCATAACAACGGCTTATGCTACCAACCAACTTCCTTTGAGTTTTAATTTGAATGTGGAAGTTAAGAATCCGAACAAAGAAAAAGCTGTGATGAACGGCATGGAATGGATACTTTTGATTGACAATATTGAAATGACCCGAGGCAATCTGAGCCATAGGGTAGAGGTGATGCCCAACAACCAATCGGCTATGATGCCACTTACGCTTTCGTTTGATTTAAAGAAAGTTTTGAGCGGAAAATCGGCCGATGCTGTTGCAAACTTTGGGATGAATCTGGCCGGACAAGGCAACAAACCTTCGCGTATTGCTCTAAAAGCAAAACCCTCGGTAGTAGTAGGTGGTATCACTATTCCTTACCCCGATTATATTACCATACAAAATGATTTTGGAAAATAATCAGATTGTATAAATAATTACGAAATCCCTGTAAGTTCTTATTAGACTTGCAGGGTTTTTTGTTAAATATCTTAACTGCTTCAATTTTTTTATTATCTTTACAATATATTTAAATAACATTTACATGGAAAAATCACTACAAAAATTTACTTTATTAGCAATATTGCTTTTTGCTTTACAATTTACAATAACAGCTCAGCCTATTGGTTCGAAAATACAAATAGGAATAGACAATCATATTAGTTATTGGGATGGCATAAGTGCTTGGATTGCTATTGCACCAGGCTTACCTGGTCACAATTTGAAATTTGATGCAGGCATTCCTGTATGGGTTTTAAATCCACAAGGAATAACAACTGCAACAGCCACTTCAATAACAGGAAATTCGGCTATTAGTGGGGGTATTGTTTTATCTAACGGAGGTGCAAACATAACTGCACGTGGAGTTTGCTGGAGTACATCGCCCAATCCAACTATTGCATTAACTACCAAAACAAACGATGGTACCGGCGAAGGTATATATCAAAGTAATATAACTGGCTTATCAGCACTTACTACTTATTTTGCCAGAGCTTATGCTACCAATAGTGCAGGTACGGCTTATGGTAATGAAATAAGTTTTACAACACCTCTTACTGATTTTGATGGCAATATTTATGATATGATTACAATAGGCACACAAGTATGGATGAAACAAAACCTAAAAACTACCCATTATAATGATGGTGAAGCTATACCAAATGTAACTAATAATAACATATGGTCAACAATGGCCACAGGAGCTTATGCTTGGTATAATAACGATAAAGTAAATTGGGGAGATACCTATGGAGCTCTATATAATTGGTTTACAGTAGGCACAGGCAAATTGTGCCCATCGGGCTGGCACGTGCCCACCGATGCTGAATGGACAACACTAACAACATACTTAGGAGGCTTAAGCTTAGCAGGAGGCAAACTAAAAGAAGCTGGATTAGTTCACTGGACAACACCAAACACCGGAGCTACTAACGAAACCGGGTTTACAGCACTACCAAGTGGTATGCGTATGGCCGATGGAACTGGTGATAACAGTTTGTTCACTCATGGCGGATGGTGGAGTTCTACAGAGAATCTTACCACAAATGCTTGGGGCAGAAATGTGGCTAACACTGTTGGCAGCGTTATCAGAGGAAATACATCAAAAAAATACGGTTTTTCTGTACGTTGCCTAAAAAATTAAAAAAGAAATCTGATAAAACCATCAAAGCCCGAAAGCACAACAGCTTTCGGGCTTTTTAATTTCTATACACTAAACTTTAGGCATAAAAATAGCACAAAACCAAAAATTATATTATTTTTGTAAAAAGAATATTAAAAGCGTAAACATGGTAGAAAGTCAATTTGATAAAGAGAAAAACTGCATTTTTGTTAAAACTAGAGGAAGTTTAAAAATTGAAGATATGCAAGATGCAATAGAATTTTTAAAAACCAATCCCGATTTAAAAGGCGATTTAAAAATTTTGGAAGACGCTAAGGATGTAAACGTATATTTTACAAAATCAGATATAGATTCAATAGTAAAACGCATGGAAGAGGCTGCAAGAAAATTTAATTCATTAAAACATGCAGTAGTTCACAATTTAGCCATAAATACAGCATTTGCTTATATAGCCGAAAGCAAAATAAATGAATCAAAATATCAGCTAAAAGTATTCAACACACTTAAAGCAGCAAAAACTTGGTTAAACATATAATCCAAATATCGCATATAAAGCCGCCAAGTACACAACTATTGGCTTTTTTAAACTAAGATGTCTTGTTCTAAAATAACCTGCCTACCGGATACACATTCAGTCTGCTATCCCAATAGGGCGATTTGCTGTAAAACCAATTAATAATCCGCTGTTGACTTTTAGCAAAATCAGGTTCAGCAGCTTTTTTTAGCTCAAATTCTTTTTTCAACTCAGGATTATCAATCATCATTTGCCTTGCCATAGTTTCCATTACATACGATTCCGAATATTCTTTCTGTTCAAAAATAGCATTAAAAAACCCCCACTGTACCAAAGATCCGTTAGCCTTGGGTTCGAGCAAACAGGCAATAATCCTTACATTAGTCTGATTTACCGGCACTATATGCGAGCCGGCAGGATAAGTACGTTTTTCGGTAATACTTTCCAAATCGAAGTTAATCAATTGCTGCCTGCCTTCATACGAAGTTTCAGCCCATTTCATATTATTAAATCTGTATGAATCTACTGTAATTGTTCTGGGTTCTGAAATTACTTCGGTTTTAATACCGTGCAGTTTAAAACGTTCAATTACCTCAGTCCATTCGGGTCCTATGATATAAGCTTTCGGAAGCATTGTGCTATCGGTAACAAATACTTTATTAAACAGAGGAAGCTTAAATGTAATAGGTTTGGTTTTGTCGTATTTAAACCAGTCGCCACCTGTCAAATCGCTTTTTTCAACCGTATATTCCACACCCAGATAATCCACCATTACGCTGTCGGTCATCGAGTTTTTAAAGTTCAAAGCAAAAGCTTTCTTTCTAAAATCGTTACTAGCACAATAATTATCAGCATCCGCAATCAATTTTTGCAAATTCTGATACTCCACATCCAAAATTCGCATGGTATTTTCTATCATTTTATAAGTTCCATCAACGCGAGTTTTATAGTCTTTTAGCATATGAGTTTCAATTAATAATCCCGGTCGATTTCGAGCAATGGTATAGCCTTGCGAAAGCATAGGCGGAGTGGCTCCACTACGCAAACCACTACGAGGGTCGTGCCAGTTGCGAAACATTACATACGGGAAAATCGGATTATTACTCTTAGCCATCATAGGTGTAATCTGGTTTAGATAAACATTTTTTTGCCACATTGCCAAAGCTTCATTGCAATTACCATTGGTTTCGAGCCCGTAAGTAATCACATATTGATAATCGGCACCATCGGTAGTATGACAATCAATAAAAAACTCAGGCAACCATTCATTATAAAGTTTCAGCCAGTCTCTGGTTTCTTTTGCATCGGCTTTCACAAAATCACGGTTCATATTCAAATTATTGGCAGTAGTCCGCCAGCCCATTTCCACCGGACCATTCTGATTAATACGGTTATATTTACCAAAACGTTCGTGACCGTCCACATTTAAAATAGGGATAAACAAAACCGTAATATGATTGAGCAATTCAGCCATTCTTGGTTTGCTAATAATATCACGTAATAGCGTAAAACCGGCATCTTTACCTTCGGGTTCGCCCGGATGAATACAAGCTTGA
The DNA here is from genome assembly GCA_964636105.1 of uncultured Bacteroides sp. Classification (GTDB taxonomy): domain Bacteria; phylum Bacteroidota; class Bacteroidia; order Bacteroidales; family JACABE01; genus JACABE01. The sequence continues at coordinate 50,370 of CAZWRD010000002.1, read as the reverse complement.
ATCAACAAAACCACGTTTCCCGATTTGCGAACAGCTTCGGGCGTAAAATTTCCTTTTTTGTCAACTATAAGTAGAGGGATTTCTCTTAACTGAGGACTTATTCCAAAACTATGATATTTAATCCATTTCGAAGCATTTTCGAGCTGCTTGCAATAAGCTATGGTTTCGGCATAACGTGGAGTTTCTTTGTAACCCGATTTCTCGTAATCTGTAGTTAAGTTAGGCTTTTGAGCTGTCAACGAATACGATACTGCTAACAACAAAAAAATAAAAACAAGCTTTATTAATTTATGCATAAAATAATCCTTAAAATTTTTGGGTAAAATTAATAAAATTCCCACCTTTGCAGGCTTAAAAAATCAAAAAGGATTGTTAATGAATACTTATAATACTATAGCTGAAACTCAAGGTTTTGTTTATGAATGTCGCCAAAAAAGTTTAAAAATAGGTTTTGTACCCACCATGGGAGCATTGCATCAGGGGCATCTTTCGCTTATAGAAAGAGCTAAAGCCGAAAACGATATCGTAATTGCCAGCATTTTTGTTAATCCCATTCAATTTAATAATAAAGAAGATTTGCAGAAATATCCACGTACGCTTGAAAAAGATTCGGCTATGCTGCAAAATGCAGGGTGTAACGCTATTTTTGCACCAAGTGTTGCAGAAATGTATCCACAACCCGACACAACAGTTTATGATTTTGGCATGCTCGATAAAGTGATGGAAGGCAAATTCCGACCAGGTCATTTCAATGGAGTTGCTGTAGTAGTAAAAAGATTATTTGATATTGTAATGCCCGATAATGCCTATTTTGGCGAAAAAGACTATCAACAGTTACAAATCATAAAAGCAATGGTTGCCCAGAAAAACTTAGCTGTAAATATTATTCCCTGTCCAATTGTAAGGGAGGCTGACGGATTGGCAATGAGTTCACGCAATATGCGATTAACTGCTGAAGAAAGGCTGATAGCTCCATTTATTTACAAAACTTTATCGGAAGCTAAAGAAAAAGCAAAACAATTTAGTCCTTCGGAACTTACAACCTGGGTACTCAATCAAATTAAAACACAAGACATGTTGAAAACTGAGTATTTCGAAATAGTGGATACTTCAACTTTATTACCTATTTCAAAATGGGATGAATGCGAAAATGCTATTGGCTGTATTGCCGTATTCTTGGGAAGTGTAAGGTTGATTGATAATATTGGATTGAAGTAAAATTAAATCTTCCCTAACTTTTTTAATTCCCAAAAACATTTGGCTGTTGCATTTATATCAGCCGCAGCATTATGAGCTTCTTCAAAATGGTAATTGAAAAGCTTGTAGTGCAACTCAGATAGTTTAGGCCATTTGTAACCATAAGGACCGCTAATTGCACAAAAATTTGTACTACTTTGCATGGTACAGATTTTCTTTTTGGGGGCAATGCTGTCGGGCATTTTATGTCTTAAAAATTCAGCACCTACAATTTTTTCATCAAAACTGATATTGTGTGCTACCAAAATACTTGCTTCATTAATCAATTCATTAAATTCTTGCAAAATACCAAGTATAGGTTTTCCTTCTGCCAAAGCTCTTTCATTAGTAATCCCATGAATTTTGGCAACATCAGCAGGTATTGTATAGCCAACTGGTTTAATAATATGATCGCCACCACTTATCATTTTGCCGTTGCTATCATACAGCAAATAAGCAATCTGAACCATGCGTGGCCAGTTATTTAAATCGGTAATAGGTGCTTTCCAATTTTTTGGAAGTCCGGTTGTTTCAGTATCGAAAAACAAAAACATATTTTCTTAAATGTTGAATTTTAATTAAAAGCAAAAGTAAGAATTAATAATTAATTTGCTTGTAATTATTAATGCTGCTAACAAATAAAATGCTTATTATTCGATGCTTAAACTGCAAAATAGCTTTCAAGTTGAGCCAATGTGTTTTCGTTTGTATGCAAGTCGTTTACAATCAAACCTTTTTCAAGTACAACAATACGCTCGCATACTTCTGTTACATGCATCAAATCGTGGCTCGAAATTAGCATTGTAACACTTTTTTCTTCTTTCAAATCATGCAAAATCTTTTTCAATCTAATCTGACTACTTGGGTCTAGATTTGTGAAAGGCTCATCTAAAATCAGTACCTCAGGATTTCCCATCATGGCTGCAATAATGCCAATTTTCTTCTGATTTCCTTTCGAAAAATCACGAATATATTTTTTTTGACCCAATATTTCATCATTAAAGAAATCAGCATACTTATTTAAAAATTCACTTATATCACCTTTCGACATATTGTGTAATTTGCCAATAAAGTTAAAATACTCTTCTACAGTAAGAAACTCAATTAAAAAGGCCTCATCAAGGTATGAACCCGTATATTGTTTCCATAATTCTTTACCTGCTACGCTTGTGTCTTTTGATAAAATTTCACCAGAATTTGCTTTTATCAAATCAAGAATTAATCGAAAAAAAGTAGTTTTACCAGCTCCGTTATTTCCAACCAAACCAAAACTTTCGCCTTTATTTATTTTTAAATTACTAATACTTAGAACGGTGTTGCCGTTATATATTTTTGTGAGATTATTTACAGTTATCATGATAAATTATGTTTTTTAATTATTATTAATGTTGTCTGAAACCTTCAGCCATTTCATATTTTTGTTTGTAAAATCTTTTAATTACCAAATTTGTAATGGGTTTTTGTAAGATGATTCCTAAGATACCTATTCCACTTAAAATGAGTAAGCCTGTTTGTGGCATATCCATCATACTAAAAGGAACATAAATCAATATTGGAATTATCAACATAGGAAGCATTACAATAAAATTTGAAGCACCCAGGCCCTGATAATTAAATGCTCCACCTTTACTTAAATCAAGATATTTTTTATTGTTTAATGCAAAAAACAGCACAACATTGATGTTGAAACCCAAATTAAATATAAAGCAAGCTGTGTTGATATATAGTAGTTTAATATCTAAAAACAGGTAAGGGAGTGTGATGAGATAAGAAACAATGGTAACAACAGCTAATAAAGCAATTTTTGCTTGAAAATATTTTTTAAAATCGAAACTTTTGGTCAATAATGCATCAAAATAACTACTTTCCCAGCTAATTAAATAATTACCATATGACATCATAATTCCACCTGTAATAAAAATTCCAACGAAAATAAGCATTCCGCTCATATTCATATACATATCGTTAGGGTAAAAAAAGAAGCCATACAATAAAAAAAGTGGAGACATATAAAGTATGGTTTTAGGTCTTTTGTTTCGTAATGTCAATCTGATTTCTAAATTGATAAGTTCGCCAATTATACCAAAACGATTGAAAAAGCTTATATTAGCAGTGCTAATTGATTTCTTTGATTGATTCTTATTCAGGTTTTCGAGGTATGCATTAGATATTAAAAAGCGATAATTAATAAAATAGATAGTTAGCAATAAGCCAAATAAAAATGTTATAAAAATGGGATTAAGCATAATTGATGTGAAAATATTTTCTGAAATTAATTGTAAAGAAAATATTTTCATACTATCGAGCAAAATAAAACCAGCAATTATTAAACCAAAAGTTAGAGCTATCCATGGTTTGCTGCCCATTTGACGTTTTATGTAAGTGATTAAAAAATTATTAAACATGGTGATTATTAATAGCATAAGTAGCCATAATAATGCGGTAGGTGTATTGTATATTGTTGAAACAGCTTTAATTGCAAAAGGTATAAAAATTACAAAATAAAAGTAATTTATTGGATTTGTTATGGAACGACCTAGAAGATAATGCATTAAAGAAGATCGTTTTACAGGTAAATGCAAATAAGGTTGAATACTCAATGTTGGGACAGTTTGCCCAAGAAACCGGATAAATAAATCAATGAAAATAAAATAGAATAAAAGTCCATTAAATTTTATTACAGGATCTTCATCTGGAAAAATCTCCATTAAAAGTTTATCAGTTACTATACCCAATACCAGAAAGTTAACCAAAAAATAAACAATAAAAATTCCAAGTATTATGTTTACAACCACATTCTTTTGCCATATTGACGATCGAATTGATTCTTTCCATTTATTTTGATACAAAAATTTATATATCATTGCTCTTGTTTTAATTAAATAGGTTACGAAATTACTATATTTAACGGGTGTTACGAAAAAAAATTAGTTAAAATCATTAAATTGGCAGTTGTAATCCATTTTTTTATAGCTAAACCAATTTGTTTTGAAAATTTATTGAGTTTGCAATTACGATATTACTGGCGCTATTTCAATCTTTAAATAATGTATTTGAGAACATTATGAGAAGAATAATTGTTTAATAGCAATAAAACAACAAAGTTATGTTACAGCAATTTTTTGAAAGTGGTTTGCTTATTCTTTTTTATATGATAATGGTATTTATCTTAGCTATTATATTAAAAAACAATTCAATAGTTGATATTTTTTGGGGATTAGGTTTTATATTGCTTATGATGTATAATTCAGATTTTTTGCAAACAGATTCATTAAATACCCTTATCTTTAATATTTTAATTTTGATTTGGGGTTTAAGGTTAAGTTTCCATATTTTTTTAAGAAACAATGGTAAAGAAGAGGATTTTAGATATAAAAACTGGAGGAATACATGGAGGCACTTTTATATTCGAAGTTTTTTGCAAATATTTCTTTTGCAAGGTTTTATCATGTGGATAGTTGCACTGCCAATTATAAGTTATAATCATTTTGAAATAAATATATTTTCATGGCAATTTATAGTTGGAGTTTTGATTTTCCTTTTAGGATTTTTATTTGAGACAATTTCAGATTATCAGCTTTTTCGATTTAAAAAAGACAAATATAATAAAGGGAAAATAATACAATCAGGTTTATGGAAATATTCGAGGCATCCAAATTATTTCGGAGAAGCATTGCTATGGTGGGGTATTGCACTAATTGCGATTAGTGAATTTTCTGATATTTATATTTTTATAAGTCCATTGTTAATAACATATTTATTGAGATATGTATCGGGTGTACCTATGCTTGAAGCAAAATATAAAGATAATGAGGAATTTAAACAATATAGCAAAAAGACTTCTGTTTTTATTCCATTTATACAAAAAAAATAACAGTGTAATATTTCAATTACACTGTTATTTATAATATAAGTTTAAATTAGAAACCTTTTTCTAAAACGACAAAATCTTAGTGTCTTTTGTCACCTTTTTCGTCAGAAACGGTTAATTTTTTTCTTCCTTTAGCTCTTCTTGCAGCTAAAACTTTACGGCCATTAGCAGTTGCCATTCTTTCTCTGAAACCATGTTTGTTTCTTCTTTTTCTGACTGATGGTTGAAATGTTCTTTTCATCTCTAATTATTATTTTTTTATTTAAACAGTCCTATTACATAGGAGGATAATCTTTTTATAAATCCTAAAATCACAGTATTAAGAATAAACTTTTATTATTGATTTTAAGGACTGCAAAATTAGTGTTTTTTATTAAAAATACAAAACTTTTTTCAAATATAATATAAAAAAATAAAGGCAGCCTTCAAGCTGCCTTTATTTTTGATATTTAAGAATGATTATTTATTAACCACCATTTTCTTAACCAGGCGTTTGCCTTTAAATTCAACGGTATAATAATAAACACCAGCTGCCAAATCATTTACATTTAAGTCAATCATATGTCTGCCTTCTTCAACAACGTTGCGGAAAGAATAAACAGATTGTCCGTATAAGTTAACGATATTGAAGCTAACTTCACCTGTACTTGGTAAACTATAAGCAATAGTTGTTAATCCATTAGTTGGATTTGGCATATTCTGACCTAACCAGAAATTGCTTCCATCTATTTCATTAACACTAATTAATATAGATTTTGTAATTGGATTACTTGTACAATTAGCATTAGATGCAGTAACAGTAAGAATACCATTAGTTGCATTGTTAGCAATGTCAATAGTAATATTTCTAGTACCATTTCCATTTATAGTAACACCTGTACCTGAATATGACCAAGTGTATGAAGTAGCGGTTGATACACTATCAATAAAATAAGCAACACCAGTTTGTCCAAAATCAGGATTAGATGGTCCGTTAATTGTTATTCCGCTTATATTCATATTACAAATTTGAACTGATTTGGTTACTTTGTTATTTGGAGCATAAGCATCATTAGCTAATGTAGTAAATGCAGCCAAACTAATAGAAGCACCGGCAGGTACAGTAAATGGAGTTGTAAATGTAAAATGAGCAGTATCACCTATATTCAATGTATTACCTGTCCAAGTACCAGTAACAGGAGTTAATGAGCCTCTTTGATAAGATAATGGAATTGAAGTTTTTGGAGTAGTACCGAAATTTTTAATTACAACTTTTGGATAAATTACCTGTCCAGTATTTGCACTTGCACCTGGATTGATAATTTCGATAATACCAACATCATTTGCTGCTGGATTAACGGTTACACTTCTGCAAGAAGAATCATTCTGAACATAGATATCACCAGTTACTGTTGTGAATGCACAAATACTGAAACTAGATGTTGCAACTGCATACTTTTGAGTAAAAGTATAATCAATAGAAGCACCTGAAGCCAATGGACCAGGAATTGTACCTGAAACAATAGCAGAACCAGTACTAGCTTTGTACTTAACAGGAATATTTGTTAATGGATCTGTTCCAAAGTTTTTAACAGTTACTTTTACAGTTACATTATCGCCAACTAATTGAGTTGCATTTGGAGTAATAATTGCGGTAACTCCACCATCAGCTGGTAAAGGTAACAATGTTACTTCAAAATCATCAATTGTCCATCCATATTTCAATGGAGAAGCTGTAGCTGTAGTTTTAAAGATAAAGCGGAATTGAACACTTGAACCAAGGTTAGTTAAGTTACTTAATTTATAAGTAGATTTAACCCAGTTAGTAGTGCTGTCATTCCATACTTTTGCACTATTATTAAACCAGTTAGTTGCATTAACATCATTGGTATCGCCAAGTGGAATCCAAGAATTATTGCTGTTTTTGTATTCAATAGTACCTGAAGCTCCATTTCCAAATTTACGCCATTGCCAGAATTTCAATGAATCTGCTTGCATTGGATTAATTAAGAATACTGGAGAATATAAAATACTGGTATTATTAACTACATAGTTGGTATCTAAATTAGTAGCCCATACTTTTGTACCACTAGGAACAGTTGGTATAAAGCTTGCTTTAGGAACACCTTGTTTCCATAAGTTATTGATTGGAATACCATAATCAGCTGTATCTATTGCATAGAAATACTCATTATTTTCGAAGTTATCGAAATAATTTGGAGTAGTTGCATATTCTTTAAATACTTTTCTGCTGATAGTATCATTCATATAATTGGTATCACCTGCTAAAACAGTGTAAGCTTTGATGTAATTCATACCAGGTTGGATTGTAATTACTTGTTGCATTGAATCCATGCCAAGTGACTGAAGAGCAGGAATAGGTGTTGTTGGCCAAGGATGATCATAAATAGTACCATTAACATTTATTTTTACCATAGCACTTGCCAAAGTATCACTACCATAATTTCTGATAAAGAATTGTGGTTGTTGAGTATTTTGAGCATAGTATGGTAATAAATTATTCATATTATTCATATGAGCAATACCTGCATCATGAGGAATAGGAGGAAGAATCATAATTCTATAATCTTCTGTTTCTCCATAACCATAAGTACCACAAGGTAAAACGCTAGTTGTTGATCCACCATATTGAGCAACAATTCTCATTCGGGTAAAACCTGGTAAAGCTGTAAATGGAACTGTAATATTACCTATTAAAGAAGTAGAACTTCCACTATAACTGCCTTCATAAGCTAATTCATTAGGTAAATCCCAGTTTCCGTTTCTGTTGTAGTCAATGAATACTTTACAATAACCAGCATAAGCAGATGAGTTTAGCCAAATTAGATTAACAGAAATTGGATGAGTCATACCTGGTAAAATAGTCCCAAGATAATTTGATGCAGTTGAGTCTGTAAAATTACTATACATTTTATTAGCCAAAGGATTACTCAAAACAGGTGTTGCACTACCATTATTTATGCCAGCAAAAATAACTTGACCTATATTTTCATAATAAGTATAATTAGCATTAGAAGGACAATAAACTGGCTTATTATTTATTACAGATTTCTTGCAAGTATCATTTAATGATGTTGCATCATTAGCTAATGCAGTCCATGCTTTCAACACAAATGTTTGTGGTTGGGTATTTGAACTTAAATTTGCCAAAACATTAAAAGTTTTCTCAAGTGTATCATTAGCAGCAATAGTATCTGTTACCAATTGAGTTACAACAGGATTATTATCAACTCTGTATCTGATATTAAAGTTAGAAATTGGATTTAAACCAAAGTTTTTAATTTTAACTTTAATAACCTCATGATTGGTTAAATTAACTGCTGTTGATGGGTCAACTATTTCAATTACACCAGCATCTTTAGGTGATTGAGGTCCAACATTTACTATTGCAGGTAATCTTTGACTGGCACAACCAGCAACATTAGCAATAAGTTTAATATTTGGACGATCAGCGTAAACGGTACCAGTTAAAAGCTCAGTACAACCATTTCCAGCAGATAAATCAGAATGTGAATGGTAAACGCTACCAGGAACATTACTAGAGTTAACCAATGAATTAGAAGTATAAGATGAATTATCAAAACAGATGCTTATTAATACATTGCTTACACCATCCCAATTGAATGGGGTTTGTAAAGGAATTTCCTGCCAACCTATTGCTGGTGGAGTGTAAGTTCCTGTATAAACTGTTGTCCATCCAGTAGCATTAAATGCTGTTAAAGTATTAGGAGCATAATTCTGCATTTTAATTGTAAATCCATTCATAGCAGGAGATCCTACTGAATTTATATCAAATGCAACGGAAGTGATGCTTCCTGCAACTAAGTTCTGAGCTAATAACTCTGAAGCTTTATATAACATTTCTGTACGAGAATCCATATAGAATGTATAGAATGGCCATCCTTGAGTTGTAGGAGTTACACCAGGATTTATAGTAACATTTGCAGAGAATCCTGTTTTGGCTTCAACATAGAATGTGTCTGTAGCATACAGATAAGGAGTAATATAATTACCACCATTAAATATAGCAGTTCCAGCTGCTGGTACATCAAACCAATATAATGGATCGTTTGTAACTGAAGTAGCAACTAAATTAGCTGTTGTACCATAAGGAATACTTACGTTGTTAACAATTGGATCTAGTGGAGTATGTAATGATTTAGCATTTCTGTATGCAGTATCATTTACAGCAACATTATCTTGTAATAAAGTTACCCATGCCTTAATATGATAATTTGAATCAAGGGTTGTTACAGATAAATCTACTAAAGTATTAAATGCATATAATACACTATCGCCTGGATTAATTAATATAGAAACTGGTTCAGTTATAATATTTGAAATAGGATCACCGATTCTATAATAACTAACAAAATATGTAGTATTCATAGGATTTAATCCTTTATTTTTTATCATAACAATTACAGTATCAGTAGTTAATCCACAACCTTCAGATAAAGGTAATATTTTAACCAATTGTGCATCATTCAATGGAGTTCCAAAGAAGTTTTTACATATTTGGTTATTAAATGTATTGCTATCACCAGCTAAAGCTGTATAAGCACATATATTCGCATTACCAGCAGGTACAATCATATTTGGAAGGTAAACTGCAGTATCGGTAGCTAATGGCGCAATTAATCCATTGTAATTAAATAAAACTGGAGTTCCATTGTTTACTTTGTAATAAATTGGCATTGTGTAGATTGTATCTGTTCCAAAGTTTTTAACTAAAACTTTCACAGGGATCATACTTCCTTCTGTTTCAACAGAAGTTGGCCTTTGTATTGCAATTACACCAGCATCTTTAGGTATTCTTGTAACTTCATCAGCACCAATGGTTGGATTAAGAATATCTCTTAATTGTCCGTCGATATCATCGTTTACAGATGTTAATGGTGTACCATAAGCACTTAAATCTGTTGATAATAAATGTAAATCATTATTAGAATAATAATTAGGATAAACAGATAGAGAATTTGCATCTTTACCACTTGCGGTTTTTAATGCTGCAAGGTTATTCTGGTTTGCACTCCAATAGCCTAAAACAGGACCTGAACTATAAATATTATTATAATTTGAAGTGCCAATAGCAGTAGGAGTACCTATATAATAAGCCACACCATCACCAGTATTTGAAATGTTATTATTAACTAAGTTTAAGAATGTTCCACCAGTTTGGTATAAAGTTCTTCCATAAGTTAAAGAGTTAACACTAACATTAGCTGTATTGTAATAAATATTCTGATGATTTGAATAATATAAATACATAGCATAATTAGTTGAAGAAGAAGTTCCTCCATTTAATGCTATCATATTATTAGCATACAATGCTTTTGTAGTATCAGTTGCAGTACAGTAATATACATATAAACCGTATTGAGTACCTGGAGTATTTAAATTAATTTTATTCTTTAATACTCTTGATGCATTTGAATTATAATAAGTATATAAACCATAAATATAAGTGTTTGATGCATTAGAAGTTAATTCATTGCCAATGATTTTTACAGAATCCTGATAAGCTGAATAAATACCATAATAATAAAAATTATTAATTTTATTATTAGAAATTTCAGTACCTTTTCTATATAAACCACTTGATCCATTGGTATAAATACCATAATAACCATATGAAATTATATTATTCATATATTTATTATAATGGTTAGGAGTAGTGGTTTCATAAATACCAGCAGATGTATAACTTGTAGTTGTAGTTGGATTCTCAATAATATTGTTTCTGAAAATATTAAATTGAGCTCCATTTCTTAAATCAATAACATAACCATAAGTAGTATTCAATGCTCTGATAGTCATTTTTTCAATTCTGATATAATCAGCACTGTCTAATGATAAAGTATAATTAGCAGTTGAACTTGCTGCATTAAATTGAAGTTTTACTTTAGTACTATCATTGCTTGCCGAACGGAAAGTAATTGTACTTGTTGCAGAAGCTCCTGCAATTTCAGTAATTCTAACTTGCTCGTTATAAGTACCAGTATCAACTAAGAAAGTAACATTTCCACATACACCTGCAATTTTCAGTGTAGTAACAGCTGAATTGAAAGTTGGGAAATGATGGAAATTTCCACCTGTTGTATCACCTATAGTATAGGTACCATTTAAACAAGCTGTAAAGCATGAATTGAATAAAGTGTCATTAGAAGCAACGCTATCCATCACATTGTTTGGATCAAAAGCCCATGCTTTAACACAATATAAGCCTCCTGCAAAAGTTTCGGTTCCGATAGTTACTTCTGATTCAGCACCTGATGCAATATTTCCGGTAAAATTATATACTGGTTTAACTGCTCCGTTTAATCTCCATGCAATTTTTGCATTTGTTAATGCAGCTTGTCCATAGTTTTTAAGTTTAACTTTAATTGGAGTAGCAATACCTGATGGTGTTGATCCAATTGGACTTACCATTGCAGAAACACCTGCATCATTTTGTGGTGGAGGTGCAACTGTAACAATTACAGGAACTTTTGCACTACCGCAACCACTAACATTCGCAATAAACTTAACATTTGGTCTGTCAGCATAAGTTGATCCAGAAGTTATATCTGTACAACCATTGCCAGCAGATAAATCAGTATGTGCATGATATACAGAACCAGCAACGTTAGAAGTGTTTACACTTGAATTTGCTGTGTAAGCTGCATTATCAAAACATAAACTAATCAATACATTGCTTGTACCATCCCAAGTAAAAGGTGTTTGTAATTGAATAGCTTGCCAGCCTGTTCCTGGTACGGTGTAATTTGAAGAATACACTTGAGTCCATCCAGCTGAATTAAATCCTGTCAATGTTGAAGGAGTATAATTTTGCATATTAATTACCATTCCATTAATTAAAGCAGGATCAACAACAGTAAAATCAAAAGCCAAAGAAGTAATTGAACCTGCAACCAATCCTTGAGCTTGTAATTCAGTAGCTTTATACAACATTTCAGTTCTAGAATCCATGTAGAAAGTATAGAATGGCCAGCCTTGAGCTAGGGTTCCGTTTCCTATAGTAACATTTGCAGAAAAACCAGTTTTAGCAGCTACATAGAAAGTATCTGTTAAATATAGATATGGAGTTGTATAAGATGCACCCATTGCTAAGTAATTTGTAGCATTTGGACTATCATACCAATAAATATTGTTGGTTGAAGTTGCATTCAAAGTAGCTTGTGCTCCATAGAATATACTAACATTAGATGTTGTTGGTGGCTGAGGTGTAAATTGAGAATAAATAGAATCTTTAGCCAAAGTATCATTTTGCAATAAATTATTAGGATAAGCGTAATTTAAAGCAGCAGTTATTTTGAAATAAGTATCCTGAGTAACTGCAGTTAAATTCGCTAAAGTGTTAAATGTAAATACAATAGAATCACCAGCTGGTATCGGAGCAGTTATTGCTTCTGGAGTAATAAATGCACCATTATCTATTTTATAAGTTGCATTTAAGCCAGAAGTTAAGGTAGCAGTACCTATATTTTTAACTGTAATTGACACTTGTTCATTACCTAAACCGCAACCTTGATTAGGAACACTAACTTTAGTTAATAATGGTTCGTAAGGTGGCTGTGGAGCTACAATAACTACAACTGGAATTCTCGGACTGGTACAACCCAGAACATTAGCACCAATTTTTAAGTTTGGTCTGTTCATTGAAACCTGAGAACTTGAAGTTGAAGTACAATTACCTGCATTGTCTCCATATGTAAAAGCTACAGAATTGAAAGTAGTTGGAGTATATTTTGTTAATGCATTAGTTGTATAAGCAGAATTATTAAAACAAAATTCGATAACAACATTATCATTTCCATTCCATACAAAAGGAGTTGAAAAATTATGAATATTCCAACCAACTGTTTCGGTATATGAAGGTACAGAAAATACAGAACTTAATCCTGAAATCCAGTTGCCTGTTGCAAGTGCAGGTAAGGCAGTATGACCTACTTTTATTTCGAAATTTTGCATTGCTGCACCGCCAACTGCCTGAACATCCAAGCCAACATATGTTAATGGACCGCCTGTAAATCCTTGAGCATTTAACTCAGCTTTTGTAACCAAAATCTGATGTTTTGCACCCCAGAAATAATTTCCATAAGGAGCAGGGAATGATGTTGTAGAGTTTGCAGTTGTTCCACTACCCAAAACTAAATTTGCAGACATACTTGTTTTTGCTTCAACATAGAAAGTGTCAGTTAAATAAAGAATAGGTGTTGTATAACTTAAACCAGTTCCAATTGGAGTAGTACTTGTAGGTGAATCGTACCAAATTAATGGTTTGTTTGAAACTGCAGTTACTACACCGGAAGTAGCATAAGGAATATTTATATTACTAGCTGTTGGAGCTGTAGGTAAATATAAAGAAGTTATTTTAATTCCAGTTGTATCATTTGCATGTGCATAATCACCCGTTAAATCTACCCAAGATCTGATATTATAAGTTGTATCATTATAAGTTGTTAAATCTACAGATAAGTTTGCTTTAGTTGTAAATGTATAATGAATAGTATCACCTTGATTAACAGTACGGTTTACCAATTCAGAAACAACAGCATTCAAACTGTCAATTTTATAACGTGCAGTAAGTGTATTTGGTAAGATAACAGCAGTACCAACATTCTTAATCACAATTTTAACATTTTCAGTTGTAGTCATACCGCAACCACCTATTGGTTCCAAAATTGCAATAATAGCAGCATCGTTTGGTGGAGGTATAAATTCATCAGCTCCTATACAAGGATTGTTTGAACGTAATGTTCCATCAATATCTGTAGTTACTTCAGCTAAAGGAGTTCCTATTCCAAATAATAAACCGTTAAAAGTGTGTAAATCATTTACACTATTAAATAATGGATTAATATTTACAGAATTTGAATCTTTTAATGTTGCAGCTTTTAATGCATTTAAGTTAGAGTAAGTTGTATTTCCCCAATATGCAAATGTTGTTCCAGTTGAGTAATAGTTGTTGTAATTACAAATTGTATCAGAACTTCCTTCAACATGTAAAGGATATTTATTGCTTTGTAGATTGTTGTTCAATACTTCTATTCTAACACTTGAACTAACTAAGTTTAATGCTCTGGTATCAGTTACATTAGCTCCTTCAGTTAATACTGAATTGAAATATACTTTGTATTTGGTTGTAGCATTCAATCTAATACCATAAGCAAAATTTGTTCCGTTTAGTACACTTACCATATTGTTTGCAATCAAACCTTTTGAACTATCAGCAGAAATACAGTTTTCAGTAAGAATACCGTACATATTTGTACCACCGGTCAAGTTTACATTGTTTTTAGAGATTTGAACAAAATGATTAGCGTATTGTGCGTAAATACCATATTTATTTGCATTTATTACAGATGTTATTACAGTATTTGAATCAATTAGAAGATTATTAGCATATTGTGCATAAATACCGTAAACCTGAAAATCATTAATTACGTTTTTATTAATAATATTAAAATCTAATGGTAAATTTGCAGTTCCTTTTACATCAATGGCTCTTGAGCCTTTAATGAAATAATTCCCTGTAATTTGATTATAAGTATTATTACCACTTAGAATGGTTAATAATCTTAAATCATCTCCAGTACCATAATAACCTGCAAAAATATTTCCAATAAATTTATTATAAGTTGCACCATTTGTAATGATAACAGCTTTAGAATTTGTTGAATCTGCAGGAGCAAATTTAATATTTTTAAAAGTAATATAGTCAGCTCCGTCAAGTTTTACAATCCAATTAGCAGAAGCATTGGCAAGATAATTCATTACCACAGAAGTGCTGTCGTTATTTGCCGCTTTAAAAGTAATTGTATTGGTTGCAGAAGCACCACTAATTTCAGGAATCGTTAGCTGTTCAGGATAATTACCTGCTGCTACGTTAAAGGTAACCGGACCGTTTATACCGCATTGAGTTAAACCTACCAAAGCTTCTGCAAATGTTACAAAGTTTGGATTTGTACCTCCTATGGTATAATTACCACTCAATTGTGAAGCACAAGCATAGAAATTAACATAAGCAGTATCATTTCCATTATTTTGATCTATACTGTCATTTGGCATTTCAGACCATACTTTTAAAGCATGAGGTCCAACGTTTAAGTTTAAGTTGCCTATTACAATAGATGGAGAAACAGAATCTTGATTTAATGCTGGTCCATTCCATGCATATGAAACTGGCGCACCATTATCAATACTGTATTTAATAGAAGCTTTAGTTAATGAACTTGTTCCGAAGTTTTTAATTTTAGCTTCTAAGTTAAATGCTTGGTTAGCAGTAACTCCACCTGTTGGGTTCGTTATTTGAGCTATTCCAGCATCTTGAGTTAAAGCACCAGGAACAGAAATGGTAATTCTCATATTAGGACGTATAATTCCTCCATATGAACCAGTTGATAGAGAAGTTCCAACTGCTGTATTTGCGTTACCTAAAGTTCTGTTTCCAGTTAAACCACCAGTATATTGCCAGTTAAAAGCTCCTGTTGATGGATTACCAGCTACAGCTGAAATGTCCCAATCTGTAGAAACTTCCAGACCACCTCCGTTATAAGCAAAGGTTGAAACAGGAAAAGGTATCCAACCAATCGTACTTGGTATGTTTTGGTTTGTTGTTGTATATACTTGCGTTGCACCATTTATTATTGAAGTCCAATCTGAAGGTGAAGTAAGATTCGCCTGAGTAGAATTCTTCAGATAAATTGAGAAGCTTGCTCCACCACTGGTTGCAAAAGCATCTGTTTTATACCATTCAATGTTGGTAATATTACCACCTCCTTGAACACCAGCTGCAGCCATTTCTGCCGCAGTAAATAAATAACTATATCTTGAAAAATCAAAAGAACTTGCTGCACTTGACCTATACATAGGTCCATAAAAATAGCTAGTCAAAGTTCCGTTTCCAATTATATAAGTTCCGCCATTGCTATACTTGGTGAAAAAAGAGTAATAACCCGTATTAGGTTTTACTGTAGTGTTATGAGCAGTAGAAGCATCTACGGCTGTAACATAATAAGTGATTTTTTTACCCCAACCAGGGAATGGAATCCCCGCCGAATATAAACTGTCAATTGTTGGAGATTTTGTCATTCCCAATTGCATAAAGTTACCGTTTCCAATTTTATAGGTTGTGAAAACAGTATCTATACCTGTATTGTCATTTACATAAGCAGAAACTGTGTAAGGACCTGCAGAATATAAAGTGTCAGTTGGATAAGCTACCATCGTCATCGTTGGAGCTACTAATTCAGAAGGACTTGCTGTTACTTTAATATCGTCAAGTAACCATCCATAACGGCCAAAACCGGTAGGGTTTCCACTTCCGTTAAATTTAAATCTGATTTTAACGTTTGCCTGATTGGCAGCAATTGCTGAAATATCAAATTTCTCATTTCGCCACCATGCATTTGTTGGTTTTACCAAAGTATCACCTGGCATCCAATCATTGTTGTAAGAACTTTCGCTGAATTTGTTAAGTGCCATTACGCCAGAGCCTTGATAATATGCTGCTGTTAATAGCGACCAGCTGGTTCCACCATTTGTTGAAACTTCAATCTGTCCTCCGTCTGCAAAATGTAATTTACAGATTTGAGAAAATTCGAGAATTACATATGTATTCCCTACAGTTGAAAATGAATTGGTTGTTAGAAAAATCGTTTTTCCTGTTTGTACCCTGTTTGAATCGGATCTAACTCCCGATTTGGCAAGGTGAGTTGATAATGACCAAGGTGTAAAATTAGTAGTTGAAAAACCAGCCGAATCGGCAGTAGTCAACATATTAATCCCTCCTGGCACTTCAAATCCTTCTTGAAAAACTACAGTTTGTGCAGAAACAAATAAACTCATTGTTACTGCAACCAAAAAAAATAACAGTTTTTTCATCGTGAATAAAAAGTTAATTAATAAATAAATGAATAAAAAATTATATGTTTAGTTATAAAATTTCTTCTATAATAAATCGTTTACAAATATATGAAAATAATGGATTTCAAAAAAAATATATTGCAATTATTTTGTTAAATAATTGATTTATTAAAACCAAAATAAAAAAATATATTCATGAATATCAATGTTTTAAAAAATAATTGTAACTGATCCTTGTTTTTGTTTTAAAGCTTTATTTGGCAAACTATATCTTATAACAAAATAGTAAACCCCTTGTTTTACAAATTCATCCATATATTTCCCATCCCAACCAATTTCTGGGTTGTTAGTTTCAAATACAATTTGACCATATCGATTATATATCTGAAAAATATAGTTTTCATTACTCATAAAAACGGATACTGGCTTAAATATTTTATTTATACCAGCTGGCGAAAATGCATTTGGGACAAACATTTCTGGTTGTTGTACAATTTCTATTTCATTAGATTTGCTGATTTCAATGAAATTATTTGTAATATTAAAACCTTCTTTTGCTTGAATATAATATCTGAATTTGCCGTTCTCATTTATAAAGTCTTTTACATCATCTAAATACTGATATATAGTGCCTGGAGATGAAGCTGTTATACTAGCTATTGGTGTTAAGCTATAATAGCCATTAACTGATCTATATATTTCATATTTCTCAACATTTCCTGCCCAAACACCAAAATCTGTCCACTCCAGATGGTTCGTATAACTGTCGTATATTTTACCTTTTAGTAAAATTGAATGCGAAATGTTTGAAACAAGTCCTTGATTCCCACAACTATCTAAAGTTATAAACTTATAGTAATATACATTTGTTGATGTATTAACTTTGTAATCTGTGTATGTGTAATTTGCCAAATTTGCATAAGATATAGTTGAAATCAATTTAAAAGGGCCACTAAAACTTTCTGATTTGTATAATTGGTAAGCCTTTACAAAAACACTTGGATCTGTAATAAGCTTTATTTCAATCTGATTTTGATCTGTAACAGTTACTGTTCTAATATATAAAAATTTTGGACTGATAGATTTAATGACATTAAAGCATTTTACACAAGAAGACGATGTTATCTGAGAATTTGTGCTAAAAGCTTGAATGTAAAAACAATAATTTGTACTGTCCTGAAGATTTAAAATTTCATAGCTGAAAATATTATTAGCAACTGTGTTTAAAACTTCATAAATACCTCCATTTTTACTGTACATAATTCGATATCCACCAAGTCCTCCTGGCATATTGATATAAGGTGTCCAATTTAATGTAATTTTATTATCACATTTAAAGTAATTACTAGTTAAATAAATAGTATTGTGTAAATTACTAAACAAACTGGTGTTAAAACAACTATCAAAAACTGCAATTCTATAACCTTGAGAAGCATTGCAAGGATTAAATAAGTTATCTAAATAATTACTGCTTAGTTTTCCCCAAATGGTATCTAAGGCAATGCATGGGGTTCCATGACAAATAATATAGCCTTTAGTGTCAGTAGAAGTGCTTGGATGCCAGCCTATTTTAACTTTGGATGTAGCAATATCTATACTTACGGAATCTAAACCGAATGATATTGGAGCAATTACATCTTCAAATAATTTTTTGTCAATTGATGAAACTGAAGTACAGCCTGTATTATCATAAATTTCAATTCTATAATAAACTGAATCATGACATACATTTATAGTATCAAAATATTGTAACAAATTTGTTGAATCAATTTTAAACCAATTATTTAAAACTCCATTTTTTCTGAAAATCTGATATTTATCAGAGGAGCTGCTTAATAATGGGTTTCTAATTGCATTCCAAGTCAGATTTGCCATTCCATTTCCTGTATTTGTTACCGTTAAATGAATGCTTTGCAATGTGTCGGAAGGTGAAGTAAGTGTATTTGTTGTTGTTTTACACGAAATATAGTAAAAAAAAGATTGATTATTGCCATTTATATTCAAATCAGTATAAGTTAGCTGATTGATATTGAATAAGCTATCAATTCTGACAAAGGAAGCTGAAGAGCTATTACTTCGGTATAAATAATAACATTTAAAACCATTAACATCAGAAGGTTTAGTCCAGTTTAGTGTTATGCTTCCTGTTTGATTTACTGAAATACAATGCAATACAGGCGAATTCAGCGAATATAGCTGAAATGCTGTAAATAATTGTATTAATAAGATAAATCTTTTTGTAATCATAATAATATAAAGACTCAAAAAAAGTAAAAAAGTTGTAATGAAAGACTTTATTGTTAATATAATTTTTTTAAAAGTATGTATTTCAGTTGATTGAGATGGCTTAAAATTTTGAAGCTAAATCTTTTTTAATCCAACTACAAGTTCAACAAAGTCATTTTTTTTAAAATACTTATTCGCAATATTATACATATCTTCGGATGTTGCGGCCTTTAAAGAATTTAAATAGTTTTTATAATAAGAAAAATCGAGATTGTAAAGAATTATCGGTTTAATTACTTCTGCTATTGCAAATGCTCCATCAATGCCTCTAATAAATTCACCAAATTTGTAATTTTTTACAAGGTTTAATTCTTCTTCCTCAATAATATTATTACATAAATTTTCAATTTCTTTGTAAATTTCGTCTAGTGTTTTTTGTGTGTATTCTGCACCAACTTCTGTGGAAATGAAGAAAAAACCGCTATGTTTCAAAGGGATAATTGCTGAGCCAATACCATAAGTATAACCTTTATCTTCTCGTATGTTTTTCATTAATCTAGATCCAAAATAGCCTCCAAAAATGGTGTTAAGTAATTGAAAATTAAAATAATCAGAATTATTAAAGTTAAACATTTCTTTTCCAATACGCATTGCTGATTGTACAGCATTGTCTTTTATAATGTAATTTTTTTTCTCTGATATTATTTCCGAAGAAGTATAAATTTTTTCATTATTATGTTTATCGCCCCATTTTTCGGATCCAAAAAATTTAGAGATTTTCTCTATACAACTTTTTGTTATTTTGCCTGAAATCAATATTTTACAGTTAGTAGATGTGATTTGTTTTTTGTGAAAATCCAAAACATCCTCTCTTGTGAGATTTTTGATATCTGCCAATTCTGCTACGGTACCATAAGGATGATTTTTGCCGAATATTATTTCTGTAAATTTGGTTCTTGCAATAAAATTTACTTTTTCTCTATTGATTATCAGTTGGCTTTTCTGTTTTTCTTTAAATAATTCTATTTCATTTTCAGGATAAGTTGGTGATTTGATTATTTCTTCAATAAGAGGTAAAAGATTGTCAATATATTTGTTTAAACAATAAAATGAGATTATAGCAAAGTCTCTATCTATTTCTTTCTCGATATATGCTCCGAAAAAATCAAAAGTTTGTGAGATTTGTTGCGATGTGAAATTTTTTGTTCCTTCTGTTAATAGCTGAATTGCTGAAAATGCCGAGAATTTTGTATTTTGAAAATAGGTTCCTGCATCAAACAAAAATTCAATTTTTACTAAGTCTTGACTTCCTTTATTAATTTGATAACAAGTAATTCCGTTGTTAAAATGGATTATTTCTGGCAATAAACTATCAATCCCGAATGAATCGGGATTGAAATTATGTTTTAATGGAGATTTTGTTCTATCTGTCACTGTTTGTATTTTTTATCTTATAACGCTCACATGACCATTTATAGTATGCGGCTTATTTAATTCATCAATATATTTTATACTGTAAACGTAGGTTCCCATTTCTACCGGATTGCCTTTGAAACTTCCATCCCAACCTTTATCAATATTATTTGAACTAAATACAATTTGTCCAGATCTTGATACTATTATCATTTCAAATTTCTGAATTCCGTTTCCAATTGCTTTAAATTCATCATGCTGACCGTCTCCATTAGGTGTAAATGCATTTGGAACAAACAGTGTTTGACAATTAGAAACTTCAACACTTATCAATCCTGTTTTTTGATTTCCGTTTTCGTCAGTTGCAATAACACTATAATCTGTAGATAATGTAGGATTTACAAGAATACTTTGGGTTTTTTCTCCAGTACTCCATAAATAATTTACTCCGCCATTTACAAAAAGTTTCACTTTATCTCCTTTGCAAATTGTTTGATTAGCCGAAAATGAAATATTTACAACATTATTTTTCTTAATTATTTGATTTGATTGTGGTAAAGAATTTAAAGTGTTATTTTCACTAGTTACAGCTTGTTTTGAATTATACTGCTGATTTGTTGTTGTTTGTTCAATTCTGTTTTCCTCAGTCTTTTTATCTTCTTTTGAAATATTAGCATTATTTGATGATGTCGCATTAGTTTGTGTTTCAGAATTATGATTTGCTTTATGTTCAGATTCTGAATCTGCCTTTTTCGTTATATTGTCAGTAATTTTTTCTTCTTTTTGCAGCGTCAAAATGGCTGTAGGTTTTTCTGAATCAATAATTTTATTTTCTTGATTATCAATTAAATTTTCTGTTATAAAATTATTACTTTGAAGTTCAGATTTAATTTGTTTATTTGAGGATAATGAGATACTTAAGAAAGTAGCAATACCAATAATTAAACCACTACTTATCCAAAACTTTGCAGTTTTAAATAAAGATGGTTTTTGAATGAAATCAGGATTTATCCCTTTTTCAATATTTGCCCACACCTTATCGGAAGGATTTTTTTCAAAATCTTTAAAAACTTCCCTGAAACGATTTTCTTTTTCCATTGGTGTTATATAAAATTTTCTTTTTTTACTAATACTTTTTGCAAACTTCTTTTTGCTTTCATTAATTGTGATTTAGAGGTATTAACTGATACTCCAAGCATTTCTGCAATTTCTTTATGGCTATATCCTTCTATTTCATAAAGATTGAAAACCAATCTGTAACCTTCTGGTAAATCCTGAATTGTTTTCAACAAAAATGCAACTGATAAATTATCAAAATTAAGTTTATCATCCTCAATAAATTCTTCTAGCTCTTCATAATCAGTTCCGTAATAATGTTTTAAGTTGCTTTTGTAATAATTGAGTGATGTATTTACTATAATTCTGCGAATCCAGCCTTCAAAACTACCTTCGTTTCTGAATTTATCAATATTATTAAAAATTTTGATAAATCCTTCTTGAAGTGCATCTTCAGCTTCATCAATATTGCGAAAATACCTTATGCAAACACCCAGCATTTTTGCGGCATATTTGTCATACAGAGTCTTTTGAGCTTTTTTGTCGCCTTTTTTACAACCGTTTATTAGTTCAATTTCTGAAATCATTTGCTTACTCAAGACAAAATAATGGCTTAGTTTGGTGTCTGTGGGTTTTCTTTTTTTGCAAAATAATATAATTTCGAACAGTTTTCTTTTACAAAAGTCTTGTTAGCAATAATTTTAATATCTTTTGTATTCACAGAATTATATTTATCTACTTCAGAATTAATCATATTTGCATCGCCAAGAAGTTCAAAATAAGCAAGATTCATCGCTTTATCTATTACTTTCATCTGAGTAAACACATGAACAGATTCTATTTTGTTTTTTAGTTTTTGAAGTTCAAGTTCTTCTATCTCAATTGTTTTTAATTTTTCCAATTCAGCATCAATTGCATTTTCTGCTTGTTGCATGCTTATTCCTTGATGTAATTTTCCTGAAATTACAAAAAGACCATTGTCAATATCGCCAGTCAAATAAGCACTTATCTCACTGAATAATTTCTGATTTTTAACTAATTCCTGATTAAATCTTGATGATTTTCCATTTGATAAGATGTCTGAAATTAAATCATAAGTATAGTATTCATTATCTGTACGTTTGCATATATGATACGTTTTATAAATTGAGTCATATGGTACATTTTGTTCTACGCTTAGTATTCTTTCTTCAGTTTGTTTTGGTTCAATTGGCAAATCTCTATTAATAATTATTCCTGACGGAATCTCAGAAAACCATTTATTACATAATTCTTTTATTTCATTTAATTCAACATTTCCGGCAATAACCAAAATGGCATTGTTAGGTCTGTAGAATTTATAAAAAAAATCTTTAACATCCTGTATTTTTGCATTTTCAATGTGAGAAATTTCTTTACCAATTGTACTCCATTTGTAAGGATGGATCTGATAAGCCAAAGGCCTTAATAACAACCAAACATCACCATAAGGCTGATTTAAATATCTTTGCTTAAATTCTTCAATAACCACATTTCGTTGTACTTCCAATGATTTTTCGGAGAAAGCCAATTCATTCATTCTATCTGATTCGAGCCAGAATGCAGTCTCTAGATTTTGTTTTGGTACTGTTAAATAGTAATTAGT
Organism: uncultured Bacteroides sp.; assembly: GCA_964636105.1. Taxonomy (GTDB): domain Bacteria; phylum Bacteroidota; class Bacteroidia; order Bacteroidales; family JACABE01; genus JACABE01. Next base: position 27,073 of record CAZWRD010000002.1, on the reverse strand, counting down.
TATATCGTTATTAGTGAATGCATTATTTTCTCCTCCTACATTCTCAAGAGGTTCATCAAAAATTGGGATGTTTTTAGAACCCCCAAACATGAGATGTTCAAATAAGTGGGCAAATCCAGTTTTGTTTTCATTCTCATCACGTGCACCTACGTTATATAAAATATTTACTGCAACAATTGGAGTAGATTCATCTTTGTGAACCAGTACTTTAAGTCCGTTTTCTAGTGTAAATTTTTCGTATTGAATCATTTTTGAATTTTCGTTTGTATGTTTTTTTACAAATTGTAAATTAGCAAATTAGTGTGATTTTAGTTTATTATAATTTTTTTTGAATATTCTGATTTATTGGTTTTTACATAAATAAAATAAACAGATGGATTTATTTGAAGATGAGATGTAAAATTTCTTTCATAGTTGGCTTTTATATCTTTTACTTTTCTTCCCATTAAATCGCTGATTTTTACTGATTGAATTTTTTCATCATTCAAAGAATTTATATAAATAGTATTTTTAATTGTAAATATTTGAATTTCAGATTTATTTTCAGAGAGAATATGAGTTGAATTGCTAAAATGTACTTTAAATCGTTTTACTGAATCGGTTGTTAGAGCGTTGAAAGTGTAATTTGGTTGTTGTACGAGGTTAACAATACTCATTGTTTTGGTGTCTTCAAGTAAAACTACAGGGTAATTTGTAAATGAATTTGCTCCAGTAGCATTTATGCTATATGAAGTATCTTTTCCTACCATCAATCCCAATTGAACTGTAAAATTACCAATGGGAAAAGGTAGCGAATTGATAGATAGATTTAATGTGTCAAAAGCAATTGAATAAAACTGAGGAGCTGCATATAATCCAAAAAGCTTCATAACATCGTATTGTCCGTCATAACCTGCCGTGGCATTCTGATTAAATGCAATATATAAGTTGTCTTGATATCCATTTCCAATAATTTTTAATGTAAGTACATCATTCAAATTTGTATTTTTATTGTTTTGAGCTACAATTGAATGATGATAAAAGCTCGTTATTATCAATAAGATAAGGAAATAAAGTTTTTTCATTTTTTGTTTATTTTTAAAAAAGTAAAATTACAATAAAAATTTTATAAATAGCAATTTGATACAAAAAAACATCACTGAATTTGTGTTTTAAAGTATTAGAATTGAATATAAATTCATAATTTTGCAATCTGAAATACATATTTAATCAATAAAAATAAATCAAGTAAGTTATGCAAAAAGATAATCAGATTTTTGATTTAATCGAGCTAGAGCGTCAACGTCAAATGCATGGCATTGAATTAATTGCTTCAGAAAACTTTGTAAGTGAACAAGTTTTGGCAGCAATGGGTTCTGTATTAACTAATAAATATGCCGAAGGTTATCCCGGTAAACGTTATTATGGCGGTTGTCAAATAGTTGATCAAACCGAACAATTGGCAATTGATAGAGCAAAAGCATTATTTGGAGCAGAATGGGCAAATGTTCAACCTCATTCTGGAGCTCAGGCAAATATGGCTGTAATGTTGGCTTGTTTAAAAGCTGGTGATACTTTTATGGGTTTAAATTTATCACATGGTGGCCATTTATCACATGGTTCTCCTGTTAATTCGTCTGGAATTCTTTACAAAGCAATTGATTACAGTGTTGAAGAAGATACTGGCGTTATCAATTACGAAATTATGGAAGAAACTGCAATAAGAGAAAGACCAAAATTGATTATTGCAGGAGCATCTGCATATTCAAGAGATTGGGATTTTGCTCGTATGCGTAGTATTGCTGATAAAATCGGGGCTATTTTAATGGCTGATATTTCGCATCCAGCCGGATTGATAGCAAGGGGTTTATTAAACAATCCTGTTCCTCATTGTCATATCATAACTACTACAACACACAAAACTTTGAGAGGACCTAGAGGTGGATTGATTTTGATGGGAAAAGATTTTGAAAATCCATGGGGATTAACAACACCAAAAGGTGAAATTAAAATGATGTCTGCTTTATTGGATTCTGCCGTATTTCCAGGTATTCAGGGTGGCCCCCTTGAACATGTTATTGCTGCAAAAGCAGTTGCATTTGGTGAAGCTTTATCTAATAGCTATCTTTCATATATACAACAAGTTAAAAAGAATGCAGCTAAAATGGCTGAATTATTTGTTGCAAAAGGCTACAAAGTTATTTCTGGTGGAACAGATAATCATTTGATGTTAATAGACTTAAGAAGTAAATTTCCAGAAATTACTGGTAAAGTTGTTGAAAATACTTTAGTGAAAGCTGATATTACAATTAATAAAAATATGGTTCCATTTGATAGCCGTTCACCATTTCAAACTTCAGGTTTAAGAGTTGGAACTCCAGCAATTACCACTCGTGGATTGAAAGAAGAACACATGGAAACTATTGTTGATTTGGTAGATGAAGTAATTTCAAATATCAATGATGAAAATGTAATCGCTTCGGTAAGAAAACGTGTAAATGAGTTTATGCAACCATTTCCTTTGTTTGCGTACTAATTTATTGATATACAATTAAAAAGGCTGGACTATATTAATCCAGCCTTTTTAATTTTATTCTTTAATTAACTTTCGTATAATTACATCATCTTTATTTTGAATTCTTACTATATAAAACCCTTTATGAAAAGAACTTACATTTATTGCATCATAATTGTTTACTTCTTTTTCTAGCAACTTTGTCCCTTTAATATCAAAAATAGAAAGAGTTGATTTTAATTTCAAATTATCAAAATATAATATTTCTTTAAATGGATTTGGGTAAATTAATGCTTTCATATCTTTTTTTTCATCATTTATTTTGGTCAACATGTCATTTAAAGGTCTATACCACAAACCTCTAAAATTAGATCCAATAAATAAATCTTGTCCATTCTCTGCTAAGCAAGTTATATCAACTTTATACAAACCAGTATCAACAGCTTTCCATACATTTAAACTATCCAATTTGTGAATTCTCCATCTCAATGTAGCAAATAATTCATTATTACTAACTATTAGTTTATATGCGTAATTATTTACAAATGAGAGCCCATTATTAAATGAGTTCCAAGTTAAGCCATCGTTATTTGAAATATATACACCCAAATCAGTGCCAGCATATAAATTTGAATCTTTTACGGCAATTGAATGTATACTTTTGTTAATTGGCAAACCACTACTAGCAGAAGTCCATGACAATCCATTATTTAGGGTTTTATAAACTCCATTTGTATCTGTGCCAGCAAATACAATTTGTCCTTTTGAAGCTAGAATTTTAATTCTAGCATTGAGCGGTATTCCATTGTTTGCCATTGTCCATGATTGTCCGTTGTTAGAAGAAGCATAAATGCTATTATTATTATTATTTAGAGCAAAAATATTTGATCCAGATTTAATTACTTCTTTGGTGAAAAAATTATTCGGTAAACCATTATTTAATTGCACCCAACTATTACTTCCACTTGCCATTTTATATATACCATTTGATGTGCCAGCTAAAATATCATTTCCATTTGCCAAAAAGCAAAGAACATAATTTGGTAAACCATTACTAACATCTGACCAGGTTGTACCCAGATTAGACGTTTTAAATACTTTTCGCCCAGCTCCAACACTTGCATAAATATCACTTCCAGTTGCTAATATTGACAGAATATAATCACTATTTATTCCAGGAGAGCTTGTATTCCAAGAAATACCATTATTAGTGGTTGTTAGAATTCCAAAATCAGTTCCAACATAATAATTTGAGTTGGTAATTAAAAATGAAGAGCCTATATAGCCTGAAGGAAATACATTTCCAACAATATCCCAACTAAGACCATTGTTTGAAGATTTATATATTGCATTATGCATCAGAACATAAATGTCTGAACCATAAGTCATCATCTTTGTTATCAATCTTGGAGAAGGTAAGGATGTTGTAATAACTGTCCAATTTTGTCCGTTATTAGTTGAACAATAAAGTTGGAAATTTACTATTGCATAAATATTCCCCCCAAAATATGATAAAGAGCTTGTTGTTGATTCATTTGGTAAATTATTATTAATTGCATTCCAGGTTATACCATCATCATTAGATGAAAATATACCTAAACCAGCCGTGCCCACATAAATATTTGAACCATTTACAATTATACTTCTAACATCAATATACGGAGCGAAAGTATTATTCAAAAGAGTCCAACTTATTCCATTATTAATTGACTTGTATATACCTTTAAATGGTAAACCTATGTATATATTATTCCCATAGGTTGAAATACAACTAACAATCCTATAATCAACGGGTAATCCGACATTTATGCTATCCCAACTAAGGCCATTATTTGAAGACCTGTAAATACCATTGGTAGTTCCAACATATAGATATGAACCTGAACTTGCAAAAGACTGTATTGATAAACTCTGTATTCCGTTGTTAATTGAATTCCATAGCAATCCATTGTTTGAGGATTCATAAATTCCACCATTTGTAGTGGCAATTAATTTTGTGCCTACAAGATTAATTGAACTCACGAAACCACCTGTTGGCCCTTTTAATTGCTGCCATTGGGCATATGAAAACACTATTGAAAATATAAAAGCAATAGTGAAAAAGGTAATTTTCTTCATGTTTTTTGTTTATTAGTTGTTCATTATTAATAATGACAACATTAAAACAAAATCAGTTGTCTTGATTTTAAAAAAATAGCATTTTTTTTAAAACTTATTCTTATTTATCAGCAGTAAATGTAAATTTCAAATTTCCTTTAAAAATTACAGCTACTTTTATTGATTCTTGAGTTAGAAAAATATTTTCTATATCTAATTCTTTTAAACTGCCATTTAATAATATGTTTTTAGTAAGTTGATTGTTAGCAATTTCTTTATTAATTAAGGATTTTGACTCTTCAAGTTTATCTGCTATCGGTAGTATCATGTTTTGCTCAATCATCTTTTTCATTTTGTTGTGTAATAACCAATTAGCTGTTTTGAGTAGGGCGTTTTTTGTTTCCAAATCAAAATCAAGCTCTTTAATCTTAATAGAATTATCAAGAGTATCGAAAAATGGTTTTCCTGTAAAATAGATAGTTCCATTAATACTGCCTTTTAAGCTAGTGCCTATTACCATTTTGTTATTGCTTCCATAAACTTTTATATCAGTTACAGTTACCGTTTTTTTATCTTGTGTAAAAGTTTTGCCTTTTAAATACTTTTTTGCCAAAGTGTCAGCTGCTTTGTATGAAATGTCAGACAACAAGTTGATAGAGAAATTATTATCAAGCAATTTAACTAGGTTGTAATCTGGAAGCCCTTTATTGGGTAAAGTTTTTGGTTCATCACCCATATATGATTCAACCAATGACTTAACACCCAATGATATTTTTATTTTATTATTCTGACTATAAATTGGAGTAGAAGATATTTCCTGTGGATTTAGTTTTAACCAAAGATTGTATTCGTTATTTAATTTGATGGGTTTCTGTAAATTAACCCAAATGTCTTGTATGTATTTTCGAAGTGATAAATTCTGTTTTATGGCTTTATCTATTTCGTTGCTAATTGTTGATTTGTTTTTATTTAAAATGGTATTTGCAATGGCGGTAATAGGTACGTCTATAGGTCCAATTTTAATAACAGGCGCGCTTATCCATTCGTAGCCATCGGTTGAAGTAAATGTTGTTATCGACCAATCTTTATTCAAATAAAATGCTGTTTTAAACTTTAATGCAATTTCAGCATTTAATTCTTTATAATCTGACAAACTAATACCAAGTTTAGAAACCTTCCATCCTGCTTTTATCCACAATTTCAATGGAATACGATAAACTAACTGATTATTCTCATATTTAATGGTAAAATCCTCTTTTTTCCATGCCTTTACCATAATATTGTCATTATTATTGTCTTCCAAACTGTTATCTTCATATATTAAACCAGTAATTTTTTTATTAACCATCGATTGTATATCGTTCATATCCAAATAGAAAGGAACATTTATAGTTGATGGTTTTGGGCTATAATCAAATGAAGAATAAGCTTCCTCAGGACGAGTTACTTTTAATGATTTACAGCTTGTTATACTTAATATTGCAAATAATGCAATTAAAAAACCTATGGATTTTAAAATTTTAAACATGACATTATATTTTGAGCAAAATTATTAAAATAATACAATAAAAGAATAATATTTTGAGTTAATCTTATATACTAATGCAAATCTTTAAAAAAATATTACTAAGTTTGTACTTTAATTAAAAAAAAATGGCAGAAGAAATAATAAGACTTTCAAATATAGCAAAACATTATAAAGTTGGAACCGAGATTGTTAAGGCATTAAGAAGTATTACATTAAGTATATATAGAAATGAATACGTTGCGTTAATGGGACCTTCTGGGTCTGGTAAATCTACTTTAATGAATATATTGGGTTGTCTAGATACTCCAACTTTGGGTGAATATATTCTTAATAAAAATGATGTTAGCAAATTGATTGATGACGATTTAGCAGAAATCAGAAATAAAGAAATTGGTTTTGTTTTTCAAACTTTTAATCTATTACCCCGGTCATCGGCATTAGAAAATGTAATGTTACCATTAATTTACGCAGGAGTGAGCAAAACTGATCGGATTTTGAGAGCAGAACAAAGTTTAGCCGGTGTAAAGCTTTCAGATCGTATGACACATAAACCTAATGAGTTATCAGGAGGGCAGAGGCAGCGTGTAGCTGTTGCTAGAGCTTTGGTAAACAATCCTTCAATTATTTTAGCAGATGAACCCACTGGAAATTTAGATTCAAAAACTTCTGTTGAAATAATGGGTTTGTTTGAAGAAATTCATAGAAAAGGGAATACCATAATTTTGGTTACTCATGAAGAAGATATTGCCCGTCATGCGCATCGTATTATCAGGTTGATTGATGGAAAAGTTGCTTCTGATGAATTGAATCCGAAAATTAGAAAAATGGCTGATTATCTAATTGATGCAAAAGAATAGTTTTTTTAATATTAGCAAGTATCTGTTATGAATAATGAATGGAAAATATATACAAAAACTGGTGATAAAGGTGAAACTTCATTAATTGGAGGTAAGAGAGTGCCAAAATATCATGAACAGATAGAAGCTTATGGAACAGTTGATGAATTAAATTCTTACATTGGATTAATCAGAGATTTAATTACTGATGAAGATTTGCAAGTTTTGTTAATTGAAATTCAAGATAGATTATTTACAGCGGAATCCTTATTAGCTGAAGATAAAGAAACTTCTACTAGGATTTTACCACAATTAGAAGAGAAGGATATTTATTTGTTGGAAAACAAAATTGATGAGATGAATGCCAAACTACCAGAGCTAAGTTCTTTTATTTTGCCTGGAGGTCATTATATTGCATCACATTGTCATATTGCTCGATGTATTTGTAGAAGAGCTGAAAGAATTACAATAAAATTATCAGATAATTATCAGTTTTCCGAATTAGTGATAAAGTATCTGAACCGTTTATCCGATTTTTTGTTTGTATTGGCAAGGAAAATAACATTAGATTTTGGTGCAAATGAAGTTACCTGGAAAGCAAGAATTTAATGTATCTTATATAATGTTGAAAACAAGAAACATACAAAATGAAAAAAATAATAAAAAATAGTTTTTTTATTTAAAAAAAAAATTACTTTTGCAAAATATTAAATAGTAACCTAAAATCTTCGTAATATGTATTGGACATTAGAATTAGCATCAAAACTAGAAGACGCTCCTTGGCCGGCAACCAAAGAAGAGTTGATTGATTTTGCACTCAGATCAGGAGCTCCGCAAGAAGTAATAGAAAATCTTCGCGAAATTGAAGACGAGGGAGAAATCTACGAAAGCATTGAAGACCTTTGGCCTGATTATCCCACAAAAGATGACTTCTTCTTTCATGAAGATGAATACTAAATAAAAAACCGTCTGATTTTAAAATCAGACGGTTTTTTTAACCTTTATAAAGAAACATTAAATAAATTTAAACTTATTGAAAAAGAGTGTTTTAATTGATATTATTATAAAATTTCATAAAAAATACATCTTAATTTTATAAATAAGATTAACTTTGCTCAATAAATAATAAAGAACAATAATAACTAAGATATTTACCTATATTATGTTAAAATCGTTAAGTAAACTATTTGGAAATAAATCACAGCGAGATATTAAGGATGTAACTCCAATGCTTGATGCTACAAAAAAAGCTTATTTATCTATAAGCCAGTTAAGTAATGATGAACTTAGGGATAAAACACAAGAATTTCGTCAACGAATTGCTGATTATATTATCGATGAACAAAATCAAATTTCAGAATTAAAAGAAAGAATTGAAACTGAAATTGAAATGGATGTAGATGAAAAGGAAATGCTTTATCAACAAATTGACAAATTAGAAAAGCAAGAATATGATAAAATTCAAGATATTTTAAATGATATTTTGCCAGAAGCCTTTTCTGTAGTAAAAGAAACTGCCAAAAGGTTTAAGGAAAATGAAAAGGTAGAAGTTAGTATAATGCCTTGGGATAAAGATTTGGCCGCAAGACGTGATAATGTTAACATCGTTGGAGATAAAGCCTATTATGATAATAAATGGACAGCTGGTGGAACCATAATAACATGGGATATGGTACATTATGATGTTCAGTTAATTGGGGGTATTGTTCTGCATTCTGGGAAAATTGCCGAAATGGCAACAGGAGAAGGAAAGACATTAGTTGCAACTTTACCAGTTTATCTCAATGCATTACCAGGCAAAGGAGTTCACGTTGTTACAGTTAATGATTATCTTGCAAAACGTGACTCTGAATGGATGGGTATGCTTTTTGAATTTCATGGATTAAAAGTTGATTGTATTGACAGACATGAACCGAATTCGGAAAGTCGGAAAAATGCATATCTAGCTGATATTACTTATGGTACAAATAATGAATTTGGGTTTGATTATCTTCGTGATAATATGGCTCGTAATGTTGAAGAATTAGTTCAACGTAAACATAATTTTTCAATTGTAGATGAGGTTGATTCTGTTTTGATTGATGATGCACGTACTCCATTAATTATTTCAGGACCAACACCCAAAGGTGATAATCAGGAGTTTGAAGCTCTTAAGCCAAATATTCTGAAAATTTATAATGCCCAACGAAATTTAGTAACTCAGCTATTAGCGGATGCAAAAAAATTATTAAGTGATAATCCAAACTCTGAAAATGAAAAAAAAGGTGGCGAATTATTATTACGTTGTCATAGAGGATTGCCAAAAAACAAACCGCTTATTAAGTTTTTGAGTGAACCTGGTATGAAAGCTTTACTGCTGAAAACCGAAAATTTTTACATGCAGGAACAAAACAAAAATATGCATATCATTGATGATGAGCTGTTTTTTGTTATTGAAGAAAAACAAAATTCTATTGAATTAACAGAAAAAGGGATTGATTATATTACTGCTGATGCTGAAGAAGCTAAATTTTACATGCTTACAGATGTAGGTGCTGAAATTGCAGATTTAGAAAAACAAAATTTAAGCACTGAAATCAAACGCGAAAAGAAAGCTGAAATTTTACGTAATTATGCAGTTCAATCCGATAGGGTACACACCGTAAATCAGTTATTAAAAGCATATGCATTATTCGAAATAGATGTAGAATATGTAATTATAGACAATAAAATTAAAATTGTTGATGAACAAACCGGTCGTATTATGGAAGGCCGAAGATACTCTGATGGATTACATCAAGCAATTGAGGCCAAAGAGAATGTAAAAGTTGAAGCAGCTACTCAAACTTATGCAACTATTACTTTGCAAAATTATTTCCGTATGTACGGAAAACTTGCAGGTATGACTGGTACTGCAGAAACTGAAGCGGGTGAGTTGTGGGATATTTACAAATTGGATGTTGTAGTAATACCTACAAATAGAAGTATTGTTCGTAAAGACATGGAAGATTTGGTTTACAAAACCAAAAAAGAAAAATATAATGCAGTAATTGATGAAATTCAACGATTGGTTGGAATAGGCAGACCTGTTCTTGTTGGAACCACATCAGTTGAAATTTCGGAATTGCTAAGTCGCTCTTTAACAATGCGTAAAATTAAGCACAATGTGCTTAATGCAAAATTGCATAAAAGAGAAGCTGACATTGTTGCTGAAGCAGGTTTTGCAGGTACTGTAACTATTGCAACCAATATGGCTGGTCGTGGAACTGATATAAAATTAGGACCTGGCGTAAAAGAAGCAGGTGGATTAGCTATTGTTGGTACCGAACGTCATGAGTCTCGTCGTGTTGACCGCCAGTTACGTGGTCGTGCTGGACGTCAGGGTGATCCAGGTAGTTCTCAGTTTTTTGTATCTTTAGAAGATGATTTAATGCGTTTGTTCGGTTCTGATCGTATTGCACGTGTTATGGATCGTTTAGGATTAAAGGAAGGTGAAGTAATTCAACATTCAATGATTACAAAATCAATTGAAAGAGCTCAAAAGAAAGTTGAAGAAAATAACTTTGGAATACGTAAACGATTGTTAGAATATGATGATGTAATGAACTCGCAACGTGAAGTGATTTACAAAAAACGTCGCAACGCTCTTTATGGTGATAGATTACCTATAGATATTTCTAACATGATGTTTGATGTAAGTGATAATATTGTTACAGATCATCAAGATTCAAAAGATTATAGTGGTTTTAACATGGAGTTGATTCGCCATTTTGGAATTGAATCTCCTGTGTCTGAAAAAGAATTCTTTGCAATGAAAACTGATGTTATAACAGATAGGGTTTTTGAAGAAGCTTATAATTCTTATCATAGCAAAACCATCTTAATGGCAGAACAGGCATATCCAATTATTAAAGATGTATATGAAAATAATGGAAGCAGATATGAAAATATTGCAATACCGATTACTGATGGTAAAAAAACGCTTAATATTGTTGCTCCAATTAAGAAATGTTATGAAAGTAAAGGAAAAGAAGTAATTACATCTATTGAAAAGAGTTTGACATTGGCATTAATTGATGATGCATGGAAAGAGCAATTACGTGAAATGGATGAACTTAAACAATCTGTTCAGAATGCGACTTATGAACAAAAAGATCCTTTATTGATTTATAAATTTGAATCATTCGAACTATTTAAAAAAATGGTTATGGATATAAATAAAGAAATCAGTTCATTTTTATGTTTAGGCCAGCTACCTATGCAGGATTCTTCAAACGTAAAAGAAGCACGTATTCAGCATACTGATATGAGTAAACTGAAAACCAGCCGTGAGGAACAAGCTGCTGCACCTGCTGCCAATAAAACACAAAGTGAAGAAAAAGTTCAGCCTGTAAGAGTTGAAAAGAAAGTTGGCAGAAACGATCCATGTCCATGTGGAAGTGGAAAAAAATTCAAACAATGCCATGGTAAAGATTTGCTTGATTAACAATTAGAATCTTACATTATAGAAACGTCCGGTAATAGTTTATCGGACGTTTTTTGTAATAATCAAAGAAATTTGTTAATGATGCATTTGCAAATAAATAGTTTTCAATTAATTTTGCAATATTATAATAATATTTTTAGAAAAGCTAATAATCAGACTGTAAGCTATCGGCTAATAAAAAACAAAAACAGTGATAAACACAACAAATAAAAATACATTAATTGTGATTGTTGGACCAACTGCTGTTGGCAAAACTGCAATGGCAATTGAAATTGCTCGTTATTTTCACACAGAAATTATCTCAGCTGATTCACGCCAATTTTATAAAGAACTTCATATTGGAGTAGCAAGTCCAACTGATGATGAATTAAAACTTGCAAAACATCATTTTATTGGCAATTTGAGCATTCACGAAAATTACAATGTGTCTAAATATGAAACTGAAGCCTTGCAACGGATAGATAATTTATTCAAAATCAATAATAATGTTGTTTTAGTAGGCGGTTCGGGTCTTTATATAGATGCTGTATGTAAAGGAATTGACGATTTACCTGACCCAGAAGAAAGTTTAAGATTGGAAATTAAAGAAAATTTTGAAGCAAAAGGAATTGAATTTTTAAGAAATCAATTAAAAATACTTGATGCAGAATATTATAATCAGGTTGATTTGGCAAATCCTAAAAGATTAATGCGCGCTATTGAGGTTTGTTTAACTACAGGAAAAACCTATTCATCACTAAGAGTGAACCAACAGAAACCACGTAATTTCAAAATTATAAAAGTAGGCTTAGAATTTCCGAGAGATATTTTATATGAAAGAATAAACAAGCGAGTAGATATAATGATAAAAGAAGGTTTATTAGCAGAAGCAGAAGCATTCTTTGGTTTTAAAAGCTTAAATGCATTGAATACAGTTGGATATAAAGAAATATTTGATTATATGGATGGTAAAGTTAGTTTGGAATTTGCCATTGAGAAGATTAAAATTAACTCGAGAAGATATGCCAAACGCCAATTAACTTGGTTTAAAAGATACAAAGATATTAATTGGTTTGAACCGACTGAAAAAGATAAAATAATTGATTTTATTGAAACGCTTAATATATTAAATATCAATTGTTTATAATAAAAAAGGCTGACAAAATGTCAGCCTTTTTTATTGTTTTTCATTTCTGAAATTTATTTTTTTACGATGATTAACTTTTTAGTAGCCTGGCTATTTTCAGTTTTCAAAGTATAGAAATAAGTACCGCTAGTTAAATCAGTTAAATTTAAATCTAATGAATAGTTACCTGCAGTTTGAGTTCCTTGATTAATTGTTCTTACTGTTCTTCCAGTAATGTCAGTAACCAATATAGAAACTTTGTTAGTATTTTTCAATTCATAAGAAATAGTAGTAACATTGTTTGCTGGATTTGGCATACAAGAGAATAAGTTTACATTATTGTTAGCAACTTCATTAATTCCAATTGAAGGATCAAAAGAAACGCGTAAAATCATTGCAGCTTGTTGTTGGAAAGACCAAACATACCATTTGTTATCTACATTATCAAATAATTGAGAAGTGTAATAATTCTGTGGAATACCACCAGAATGAGCAATTAAAGAATTGTCAGTTGCAACTTTTACGGTATCATCGCCACCAAAAGCAGCCATACCAGCCCAATATACTGAATCTTTTTCCATTACATAAGAAGAGGTAAATGGTAAAGTAATCATTATTGGAGCAACACCTGCTACAGTTGGAATATCTGATGCTTGTAAAGTATAATAATCAGATTCTGCAACAATAATTCTAGAAGAACCAGAACTTTTATACAAAACACCTTTAATTTGAGCACCAACTTCAGTAGCTAAATTAACGGCAACTTTTACTCCATAAGATGTTGTATTTGAACTTACTTGATATAAGTTAGCTACAGTATAGCCATCACCACTATTCCATTTTGAAGAATAATAAATATTATTATCTCTTGCAAAATCGTAAGTATT
>CAZWRD010000002.1:0-13561 GCA_964636105.1 uncultured Bacteroides sp. | reverse complement strand
ATCCATACTTGAGCTTTGTTACCAGCATATGGAGATACATTATATTCTTTCCATCCAGAAGCATAAACATTAGCTGCAATGGTAGGATTAACATCAATAACTGTCCAATTTACATTGTCACTACTTATTTCTAATAAAGTAGAGTCAGCATTAAAGCCTTTGTATAATTGGAAGAATTTTAAAGTTACACTTGGATGACCAGTAGTAACAATTGGAGTTGTTGTAGTTAATCTTGAATTAGAAACACCGTAATTAGCATTAACTAGGTTGGTGATTCCATCAAAATAATAAACACCATTAGTAACTGTTGCTGAAGTCATTTGGCTTAAACCAACATATTGTTTCCATAATGCTGAAGCCATTGAAGTATCAGCTAATCTTACCCATTGGGTAGCGATAGTTGCATCAGAAGCATTAGAAACAGTCCACTGTGTGGTGTTTGCCATTTCTGATGAAAAGATAACAGCTTTTGAAGTTGATGGAGTATATTTTGTCATATACTGATCCATTGTTTTAGCTTCGTCAGCTTGCATAGGTTTGATAGCTTGGGGTTTAACTGAATAGTTTTGCCCGAAACTAAACATGCTGCTAATTGATAGCAGAACGATTAAAGATAAAAATTTTCTCATGGTTTTTCTCGAATTTTAATTAAACATTAATTTTACAAAAATACTAAATTTATTTGTTTTATTGTACTTTTCTCTAAAAAAAATTACCAACTTCCGCCAGCTCCTCCGCCTCCAAAACTACCTCCGCCAAAGCCGCCAAAGCCACCTCCACTGCTTCCTCCAGTGAAATTGCCCCAACTGCCGCTGTTTCGGCTATTATTCATGGTTGATAATAAAAATAAAGTTGTCCAGAATGATGTGTTTTTCCCTCCTGTAAAACTTTTACGATTACTTATTCTGATTAATAAAAACACCAAAATTATGATTATTATTGGTATTAATGCAGCAAATGGTTTTGCATCAGCTTTACCATTTTTATTATAACCTGCTGGAAATTCTCCTATTGCCAATTTCATTAAAACAGTAGTGGCTTGATCTAAACCATCATAAAATTTATTGGCTTTAAAATTTGGAATCATTTCATTCTCAATAATTCTTCTAGATAAAGCATCGGTTATAACTGGCTCTAATCCATATCCAACAGAAATATATGCTCCTCGTTCTCCTTTACGTCCTGTTGGTTTTACCAAAATCAACAATCCATTATTGCTTCCCTTCTGTCCAATACCCCAACTTTCTGCAACTCTTTGTGCAAAATCGGCTCTTTCATAACCCAACAAATCGTTAACCATTAAAATTACAATTTGAGTAGAGGTGCTATCTGAAAATGCTACCAATTTGTTCTCTAGCAAATTTGCTTCATCTACGGATAAGGTATTTGTAAGATCGTTAACCAATTTAGGCGGATTTGGTTTTTGAGGCAAATCCTGCGAATTAGCTGTAAACCAAAACAATGTTATCAGAAGAAACAAAGTTTTTCTTAAAATTGCTGATTTGATATTTTTATTTATAATTTGCATCGTTATATAGACGTATGTTGTTTTGAAATAGTTGAATTTATATTGTTAATTTTTTCCAAATGAAATGTCATTGCTAAGTTCATCAACATCATCGGATTGATGTGGAAAGAATTTTTTAAGCTGTTCGCCTGTTTGTGTTATTGCATCAATAAGACCTTGAACAAACTCAGCGTTTCTAAATTTTATCAGCATATTATCTTTTATTGAGTCCCAAAAATTCTCTGGAACTTTAGCATTAATGCCTGAATCGCCGATTATTGCAAATTTTCTATGATTGATAGATAGATAAATAAGAACACCATTGCGTTGATCTGTATTTTTCATTCCTAATTTATCAAATATATATGCAGTTCTGTCTAATACTTCGCCAGGACAGTTGTTTTCAACATGCAAGCGAATTTCACCAGAAGTGTCGAGTTCGGCATTGAGTATGGCTTGTTTTAAATCATCTTTCTCTAACTCAGAAAAAAAATCTACAGCGTCTTTTCCCATTTTTTTATATAATATAAAGGTATAAGCCAAAAGGCTTATACCTTATTGATAATTAATTTTTTATGTTTAATTAAAACTTAACTTCAGGCGCTTTTTGTGCACCTTCTTCAGCTTCAAAATATGCTTTCTTTTCAAAACCAAACATTCCGGCAAATAAATTATTGGGGAAACGTCTGATGAAAGAATTGTAAGCTTGAGCAGCTTCATTAAATTTGTTTCTTTCAACATTTATACGGTTCTCTGTACCTTCCAACTGAGATTGCAATTCCAAAAAATTCTGAGTTGCTTTTAATTCAGGATACTTTTCTACAACTACCATTAATTTTGAAAGTGCTGAACTTAAGCCTCCTTGTGCTTGTTGAAATTGTTTAATTGATTCCGCATTTAGTTTTGTTGGATCAATATTTACCGAAGTTGCTTTGGCTCTTGCTTCTACAACTCCTGTTAAGGTTTGTTGTTCAAAGTTAGCAACTCCTTTTACCGTATTTACTAGGTTTGGAATCAAATCTGAGCGGCGTTGATATGCACTCTCAACTTTTGCCCATTGGCTGTTAACACCTTCTTCTAAACCAGGCATTTTATTATACATACTTATTGCAGAAAAAATTGAAATCAATATTATTCCAATTACTACTATTCCTATTATCCATGCTTTACTTAACTTCATTTTTGTTTTTCTATTTTAATTATAAAATTTAATTTTAATAACGTACAAAATTACAATATATTTTATCAATTATCTAAAAAAGGTATTTGAATTAATAAAGAGACTAACATTAATGTATTTAAATGCTAAATGCTAGCCTCTTTTTATTCTTAAATGTTAATCGATAATCTGGATACTTCTTTTGATAAATTCAGTTAAAGCTTCACCTTTTAATAAATTTTGCGAAAGTAATGCCAAATCGGTAAGTTGTTTTACAGTATTGTTTTGTAAAACTTCATCAGATTCATTCAGAATTTTGCTGATAAGCGGGTGATTTGTATTTACAACTAAGTTATACATATCGGGCATATTGCCCATGTATGACATTCCGCCGCCTAATGCTGACATGTCTTTCATACGACGCATAAATTCTGATTGTGTTATCATTACCGGCTGATCGGTTTCACTCATACTTTCCATTACAACAGTAAATCTAGACTTTTCAATATTCTTTTCAAATACTGGTTTCAGCTTTTCTTTTTCTGCATCGTTTAATTTAGATGGAATTTCTTCATCTTTTTTAATTAGTTTGTCGGCAGTTTCGGCATCAACTCTAACAAAAGATGTGTTTTCGAGTTTTCTTTCCATCAAATTAATAAAATGACTGTCGAGAACACCATCCATAACCAAAACATCATAGCCTTTTTCTTTTGCTAATTGGATGTAGCTGTGTTGATCTTCTGTATTGTTGGTATAAAGATAAACCAATTTTTTATCTTTATCTGTTTGTGAGTCTTTGATTTTGTTTTTATAATCTTCGAGAGTAAAATATTTGCCTTCAGTGTTTTTTAAGAGGCAGAATTTTTCGGCTCTTTCGTAAAATTTGTCTTCAGATATCATACCATATTCTATAAATACCTTGATATCGTCCCATTTGGTTTCAAACTCTTCGCGTTTGTTTTTAAAGATTTCTTCTAATTTGTCAGCTACTTTTTTTGTGATATGACTTGAAATCTTTTTTACATTCGAATCGCTTTGCAGATAGCTACGTGATACATTTAACGGAATATCAGGAGAATCTAAAACACCGTGCAATAAAGTTAAGAAATCAGGGACAATGCCTTCAACTGAATCGGTAACAAATACCTGATTGCAATAGAGTTGGATTTTGTCTTTTTGAACCTCCAGATTTTTTTTCACTTTAGGAAAATACAATACACCAGTCAGATTAAAAGGATAATCAACATTGAGGTGAATATTAAACAAAGGTTCGTCGAAAGTATAAGGATATAATTCGTGATAGAATTTTGAGTAATCTTCATCTTTCAACTCAGAAGGCTTTACAGTCCATAATGGTTTAGTATTGTTGATAATACGTGGAATTTCAACTTCAACGGTTTTGTCGTTTCCATCTTTGTCTTTTTCACCTTCTACTTTTTCCCAAGTTTTTTCCATGCCAAATTGAATGGAAACAGGTAGGAATTTACAATATTTCTTAAGTAAATCAAGTAATTTGTGTTCTTCCAGAAAATCTTCCGAATCTTCGGCTATGTGAAGGATAATATCTGTTCCTCTTGTATCTTTTTCTATTTCAGTTAAGCTATATTCGGGACTTCCATCGCATACCCATTTTACTGCTTTACTTCCATCGATATATGATTTTGTTTGGATTTCAACTTCTTTTGCAACCATAAACGATGAATAAAAGCCCAAGCCAAAATGTCCGATTAATGCATTGGTATCGGCTTCTGTTTTTCCTTTGTATTTTTCTACAAATTCTTCAGCACCCGAAAAAGCAATCTGATTGATATATTTTTCAACCTCTTCGGCTGTCATCCCAATACCTTTATCGCTGATAGTAAGTGTCTTTTTATCTTTATCAAAATAAACCTGTATAGTTAAATCGCCAAGTTCGCCTTTGAATTTGCCTAATGAAGACAGGGTTTTTAATTTCTGACTTGCATCTACTGCATTGGAAATTAACTCTCTTAAAAAAATTTCGTGATCTGAATATAAAAACTTTTTAATAATTGGAAATATATTTTCCGTTTGTACATTGATCTTTCCTTTTTGCATATTTGTTGAATTTTTAAAATTTGATACCTCTTACTATCAAACAATATGCCAATATGAATTTACTGACAAAATTTACATAATTACTGACATTTTGTCAGTAAAATTGCTGTATATGCTTGTAATTGTGATTTGTATAAAAAATAATTTTATAGTTTAACAAAAAGTAAGAAAAAAGTAATGCTAATTGAAAATTAATTTCTAATTTTACCCCTGTTTTAAATCAAATAAGAAATTAAACAAACACACAAATACACAAAGAGATGAATAACATTGATTGGAAGAATTTACCTTTTGGTTATTTCAAAACAGATTATAATGTTCGCTGTTATTTTCGCAATGGCGCGTGGGGAAAATTAGAGATTTCTTCGTCAGAATATGTAAATATGCACATGGCTGCTACTTGTTTGCACTATGGACAAGAGGCTTTTGAGGGATTGAAAGCATTTAGAGGTGTTGATGGTAAAATCCGTATTTTCAGATTGGAAGAAAATGCAAAACGTATGCAAAATTCTGCTTATGGTATTATGATGGCTCATATTCCTACTGAATTATTCAGAGATGCAGTACTTGAAGCAGTAAAATTAAACGAAAAATACATACCGCCGTATGGCGAAGGTGCATCACTTTATATCCGTCCGGTTTTGGTAGGATCGGGTGCGCAAGTGGGTGTAAAACCTGCAAATGAATATTTGTTTTTGGTTTTTGTAGGTCCTGTTGGCCCATATTTTAAAGAAGGTTTTAATCCTGTTAGTATTCAGATAGTTCGTGATTTTGATAGAGCCGCTCCACTTGGAACTGGTTGTTATAAAGTTGGTGGAAATTATGCTGCAAGTTTAAGAGCTGGCGAAAGAGCACATCACGAAGGTTTTGCTTCTGTATTATTTCTTGATGCAAAAGAAAAGAAATATATTGATGAGGCTGGTCCTGCAAATTTCTTCGGAATTAAAGGGAATAAATATATTACTCCTGATTCAAATTCTATTTTACCTTCTATTACCAACATGAGCTTGCGTACATTGGCTGAGGATATGGGAATGGAAGTGGAAAAACGTCATGTAAGTGTAGATGAACTTGGCGATTTTGAAGAAGTTGGTGCTTGTGGTACTGCTGCTGTTATTTCTCCTATCAAACGCATTTTAGACAGAGATACCAACCGCGAATTTTTGTATTGTAAAGATGGAAAAGCTGGTCCGGTTTCTACTAAATTGTACAACAGACTAAGAGCTATTCAGGAAGGTGATGAAGCCGATAAGTTTGGATGGAATACAATAGTTGAATAATTTTTATTTTAATTATATTAAAAAAAGCGTTTCGGATTTTGGAACGCTTTTTTTATTTGTTGTAATTATTGATTGATATAATATTGTCTGGCAGTATATATTTTGTGCCTACAGCGAATGCAATATCCTAAAAAAATTATTATCAAAAATTAATCAATAGGAGACTAGAAAAGTCGAACTATTTGATTTTGTTGAGTTAATTCTAATTTAGATATTGTTTTAAATTGCATCAAATGAGCAATTTGAGATTATTTTGCGCAACACTGTTGGGCAAAATTATAACTTTCTTGAATGTATTTTTTATTACCTTTAATCCGTAAATAAACTTTTAATGTCCACGGATTAAACGGATTTTTATAAAATAATTAAATGATGGCAACAAGCTGCAACTGTCTGTTAATAAAACATTTATAAAAATTCTTCTGGATTTTGGGTGTTAGTAAATTTCAGAGCTTATGTCGTATTTAAATAAGTTTTGGCTTTTGTTGTTTTCGTTTTCAACTTTGGCATTGTTTTTGAAAATTATTTTATACATTTGAAAAATATTTTTGCTGATAACAGCATTTTTTTAATCGTATGTTTAAAATAATTTGTAAACTTAGATGTTACAAGTATTAAAAAATAAAAATATGAAGAAAATTATACTTTTTAAAATCATCGTTCTTGCCATGCTTTTTTCGTGTCGTACGCCCGAAGCGGTTGTCCAAAAACCCGAAAACGAAATGCCTGCATGGGTTGGTAGTCGACCCATAATTCCCGAATATTACATTGGTGTTGGTATGGCCAAAAAAACCGGACAAAGCGATAATTACATCTCCATTGCCCGCAACAATGCCCTCAACGATCTGGTTTCGGAAATATCCATACAGGTTTCGGGTAATTCGATGCTTTATCAGTTCGACAATCGCAGCGAACTCAAAGAAGAATTTAAAACCTATACCAATACTTCTATTAAAGAAAACCTCGAAGGCTACGAGCTGGCAGCTTCCTGGGGCAACGACTACGAATACTGGGTTTTTTACAAACTATCGAAAAAAACCTATGCTGGTCTCAAAGCCAAAAAACTTGAAGATATCAAAAAACGTGCACTTGCCTTTTACGAAAATGCCGTTGAATACGAAGAAAATACCGATTACAGCAACGCTATTATTTTTTACCTGAAGGCTTTTGATGTTATTAAAAAAAATCTGGCAGACGACCTCAGTATTTTTTCGTCCACCAAAGGCAGTATCAATCTGGGTAGCGAAATTTACAATTCGGTACAGTCGATACTCAAAAATATTAACCTCAAACCCGAACCCGAAAAGCTTTTTGTGAACCTTTCAACACCCATCAATCAGAATATTGTTGTTAATGCAAGTTGTCGCAAGTCGGGGATTTCCACGCCCGTTAGCAATCTGCCTTTGCGATTTAGCTTTGCAAAAGGCAAAAGTTCGCTCAACGAACTTATCATCAGCAATCAGAAAGGTGAAGCCATTTTGTCGACAGCTAAAGTTACCAACAAAGGGAAATTGCAGCAGATAAAAGCTGCACTGGATGTAGAAACCATGATGGGCGATATAGAAAAAGACAATTTCAGCCGCCAGCTTTTTGCATTCGAAAGCAATTTGCCTAGCTGCAAAATAATGATAGAAGTAGAAGGCAAAAAAGCCTTTATAATAATGGAAGAATGGGATTTCGACAGCCTGTCGAAACGCAAAACCATTGGCAATGGATTTAAAAAAGAACTATCTGAAAAAATGTTTTCGTTTACCGATAACAAAGAAAAAGCCGATGTAACTGTTCGCATTTCTAGCCGAACCAGCAAAGGAGCCTATCTCGAAAAAAACGATTTGTATCTGGTATATGTCGATTGTGAAATATCAATAATCGATAACAAAACCGATGCCGAAATATTCAGCAACGGCTTCACCAGCTTAAAAGGCATGCAAATTCGCGATTACGAAAATGCCCTTAAAGATGCTCAGCAAAAAGCATTGCAAAAAATAAGTTCCGAAATTATACCCGAAATGAATAATATCGAATTCTAAACTCCAAAATCGTACAATAGCCAGCCATAATGACCAATCAAATCAGAAATATTGCCATATTGGCACATGCCGATGCAGGCAAAACCAGCCTCACCGAAAATTTTCTTTACCTTGCCGGTGTTACCAAAAAGCCCGGCAGTGTTGATAATGCCACATCTGTTACCGATTTCCTGAATGTAGAAAAAGAAAGAGGCATTTCGGTGCGTTCGGCACACACTTATTTCAACTGGAAAGGATGCCAAATCAATTTGATAGATACCCCCGGACATGTCGATTTTTCGGCTGATGTAGAGCGTATTGTAAGGATAATAGATGCTGCCGTTTTGGTAATTTCTGCCGTGGAAGGCATTCAATCGCATACCCTCAGCCTTTGGGAAGCACTAAAACATAATCAGATACCCTGCATTATTTTTATCAATAAAATAGATAGGGTTGGGGCTGATACCGAAAAACTGATAAATGACATCAGAAAAGAACTTACAAACAAAATAATTCAGCTAAATAAAACCGAAAACGAAGGCAGCAATCAGGCTGAAGTTATCCCACTTTTCAATCAGGATAATTGCGACGAAACTTTTGTAGAATGTCTGGCTGATGCCGATGAATCCATACTTGAGCAGTATCTGGGCAATCAGGAAATTACTTATACTGTTTTGCAAACTTCGCTCAAAAATCAGATAGCCAACTGCAAGCTGATACCCGTATTGTTTGGTTCGGCCAAAAACAACCAGGCATGCGATGTTTTGCTCGATGCCATTGCTCAGTTGTTTACATCGCCTTCTTATGATATTACAGCCCCTTTGTCAGCCTTGGTTTATGGCATAGGTTACGACAAAACCATGGGCAAACTGGCTTATGTAAAAGTATTTAAAGGTAAAATAAGCAACAGAGAAGTGGTGAAAAATGCAAGCCGCCAAACCGAATCAAAAGTAACTCAGATAAGGAAAACACTTGCTTTTAAATATGAAGATACGGGAATGGTAAATGCCGGTAATATAGCCGGAATTTGTGGTTTGTCGGATGCAGAAGTTGGAGATGTTTTGGGCGAAAATACAGTCGGAATACGATCTTACACACAAATTCAGCAGCCTTTAATTACCGTACAGGTAAAAGCCGCAAAAGATACCGATTATCCGGCATTGGCAGCAGCACTTACCGAATTAAGTGCCGAAGACCCGGCATTGGCATTAGACTGGCTCAAAGAAGAACGCGAGCTGAATGTAAAAATCATGGGCTGGATTCAGATAGAAATTCTCGAACGCATCCTTCTCGATCGCTTTGGTATAAAAGCAAGTTTTGAAAATCCGACAGTTATATATAAGGAAACGCCAACCAAAAGCGGCGAAGGCTTTGTGCAATACTGGATGCCAAAACCCTGCTGGGCAATTATGAAATTTCTGTTAGAACCTGCTCCCTTGGGTAGTGGTGTAATTTACGAAAGCAGGGTAGGGGTAAACAGCATACAGCAAAAATATCAGAACGAAGTAGAGCGTAGCATTCCGCAGGCACTCAAGCAAGGTATCAAAGGTTGGGAAGTTACCGATATAAAGATCACACTTATAGAGGGCGAAGATCATGTAATGCACTCACGCCCTGGCGATTTTGTGGTGGCTACCCCAATGGGTATTATGAACGGATTGCAAAATATCGGAACCACCTTACTTGAACCTGTAAATGCTTTCAAAATTTCGGCACCCGACGATTTACTGGGTGCTGTTACCAGCGATATAACTCAAATGCGTGGAAGTTTCAACAGCCCCAGTCTCGAAAACGGAAAATTTATCCTCACCGGACTTTTGCCCGTTGCCACATCATTGGATTATTCGGTTAAGCTAAGTTCCCGCTCGGGCGGAAAAGCCAAAATATCAACCCATTTTCATGGATATCAGCCTTGTACTGATGAACAGGGTGTAGTAAGAGAGTATAAAGGAATCAGCCCTTTAGATACCGCAAAATATATACTTAAAGCCCGTAAAGCATTGCAATAGTTATGGTTTATTGTTTTATAAATATAAGCAATCATATCAAAACAAATAAGTATTTGATTGTAGCATAGCGTAATTTAAAGAATGTAGTAATTTGAAAATAAGAATAGACGTGTTTGGAATATTGTTTTTTTTATAGTTTAAATCAAAAAATTACAATGGCATTGTCATTGTCCACTTGATTGCCCAGTTTTGGTTATCATCTTTAAAACGATACGCCCCATAACGGTAATAGGCTCCAATTCCAAGGCTATTGAAACTGAGTTTAAGCAAATTATTTATACATAATCCCGATTCGAAATAGCCATTTTCAGGTGCTTTTATGTTAATATAACGATGATTGGCAGCATTATCCATAGTTCCGATAATTGCATTGGTAAGCACAACAACTTCGGGTTTAAAATTGCCTTTACGGAAAAGCAATGCTCCGAAACTATGTCTGAACATGAACGAAACATAGCGATTGCTGGCAAATTCATTAAAACGCATGGTGTTGAAACTTGCCGGAATATCAATATAGCCGTCATTATATCCCGAACGGGCGGAAAACTGCAGGTTATATGGTAGGTTTTTGTCTGCATATCCACCATTGGCAATCAAAGTAGTTTTGCCCAGATAATTGGTGTAAAAGCTTTTTTCTAACTTCATTTCCACCTTCTGATAATCATATTCTCCATCCAGTATATTTTTAAATCCTTTTGTATAATTTAAATAAACGATTGGATAATTATTGGGTATTGGAATCAGTCTGGAACGGACTTTCATAAATTTTTCCTTGTAGGCATATCGCAAACTCAAATGAATATCAGTGTAATTAAACTGATTTGTTAGTAAAGTTACATCTCCTTTATTGTTTGCAAATTCATAATTGTAGAGAGTGGATTTCTGAGTTTTCTCCAAAGCCAGTTTCAATTGCATATATCTTAATGTGCGAAAACCAATGGCTACTGATGATTTTTCTGTTTTATCAAAATAATCTGCAAAAAACTCACGGTAATTGCCTTCAAAAAGCGATTTTTTATCATTCAGAAACTGCGAACTTCCACTTTCGTTGATATCGTTTGAGTATGCAATCATCAGTTTTAGATTCCATGGTTTATAAATAGCATAAGAAGCATCGCCGCCGTATTTATGTGCCTTATCACCAAAACCATAGCCCCAGTATCCACCAATTGAAAACTTGTCAGAAAATTTATCGCTGGTGTGCATTCCCAAACCCAATCTGATTTTTTCATACTCATTCACTCTGAGAAACTTATCAATATCCAAATTAACAATTCCCCACGGAATTTTATTATCCATCAATGCCTGAATGATATTCAGTTTCTTTTCAAAATTAAGTTCTTTACCCACACTATCAACTACATGATAGGTCTTCAATTCCTTTTGCGATAAAGAATCAATTCGATGGAGATTCCAGTAAATTTCCGATTGCAAACCGGCACTGTCTTTTATTTCCAGCTCAATATTGCTGAAAGTTTTTTTAGAAATTTCGGGTGACAATGAAATTTCTTTCAGATAAGCTCTTGCGTTGGCTATCAATGGAAAAGGCAAATTCTCGATGGTAAACGATAAATCGGTATTCAACTGAACCGGAAACCATTGCTTTCCATCAACCAATTCGTACTTTTGTTGTATCAGAATATTCAAGCCTTTTTGCTGCTCGATGGCTGGTTCGGCAGTAGCATTTTCAATAGCCCAATGAAAAGTATTGATACTGAGCGTGCCTTTTAAACCTTCAAAATTGGTATTTGCTTTGGGGCGGTACGAAATAACAAACGTTGTATCAGCATTGTTATCAGTATATAAAGTGTCTTCAATCTGAAAATAATATTTTGAAGTACAGCCATTGCTTATTGGATTGATATAATATTTTTCGAAAATATTAAATCTCTCGTTGTAAAAGGAAAAAGATTGTAATTGCGAACCAATAAAGGCAAAAATCGGATTTTTAAAACCAGAAACTCTGGAAGCCAGCACTTCCTCATAATTTTTGTCGGGTTGCAGAAATTTGCGTTTGGTAACGCTTTCCATCATCAAAAGATGTTGCTTATCGAAAAACTTTTTCATTTTGATTGCCGAACTATCTTTATCAGTTTTGTTTTTAATCAGATTACTATCAGTCTTGGAAGTAAAAACCAGTTTATTATAGGACGTATAAGAAAAGGAATGTTGCTTTTCCGGATTATTCAGATTTCTGTTTGCCAACACATTGCGGACAATCCGATGAGCCGGATTTTCGCCGGCTATAATTCTCACTTCCGAAAGTTGCAATTGCTTCTCTTGTAAGCGGATAAGCAGATTTTTTGTATTGTCTTCTATAACAACAACTTTGGTCTCAAAACCCACATAACTGAGTTTGATACTTGTAACAGGCTGTTGATTTTTAAGTGTAAATTTGCCGTCGATATCAGTTGAAGTTCCTTTTGCAGAATTATTGGCAATAATATTTACAAAAGCCAATGGTTCACCCGTTTTTGCATTTACTACTTTGCCACTAATGGAGTGGGTTTGGCCTTGCAAGGCAATTGAAAAAATGAATAAAAAGAATAAAAAGAAGTATTTTAATGAGTTATGCATTTATCGTTTTGAAATAATTAAATTCATGTAATATTTTTTACAAAAATAGTAAAACAACAATTAATAATGCTATAACTGCAAAATTATTTCAAAATTAAATATTATCCTATCATGCTGAATTATTTAGAATCTAATTAATTTCCTGTCAATTAACATATTCAATCTAAAAAGACAGAAAGTATAATTTGCGATAATATTTACTAAAGATGTTGATTATGAAATAAATAGTATAGATAATGTTTGGATATTTCATAAGTTATAGTAAAAATAGAATTTTTATTATGTATATTTGCAATATAATTGCTAACATCTAATACGTAAATATTTAAAAATGATTGAATTAATATTAAAAAATAATATTGAAAGAAATAAAATTGAAGCATTAATCAATTTTCTGAAATCATGGAATATAGATGCGGAAATTAAAGTTTCAACTGAGATTGAAAGTAAAAAAGAAACAGGTTTTACGCTTAATTCCGGGATATGGAAATATAACGATATAGATGCCAATGAACTTCGTAAACAAGCATGGAAAAGATAAAACATCCGAAAATGATACTTTGAGATACCAATATTTTGATAGAAGTTTATAAAGGTAATACTTTGATTATTGAAGCTATTAAGCAAATAGGACAAGAAAACATTGCTATATCTGATGTAACTTGCGCAGAATTGCTATATGGAGCAAGAAACAAAATGGAACTTGAAATTATACGTAAAGACATTAACAAGCTTACCATATTATCAATTCAATCAGAGATTTCGAGAAATGCAGTACAATTGGTTGAGAAATACAGTCTTTCTCACAAACTTAGCTTACCCGATGCTTTAATTGCCTCAACAGCCATATATCATAATTTGGAGTTATATACTCTAAATATTAAAGATTTTAAATTTCTAAAAAATATAAAGTTGTTTAAATAATTAATTTGCTGCTCAGGGTT
>CAZWRD010000001.1:1722-101584 GCA_964636105.1 uncultured Bacteroides sp. | reverse complement strand
TGTAAGTTGCAAACTCGATCCATGCGCCTTTAAAAGGAATAATACGAGCTGAATAAAGTATCTGCCCGTTTGCATGCCTGCTTTTTCCGAAGAAAACGCCAGGAGAACGGTGAAGCTGTGAAACAACAACTCTTTCTGCACCGTTAATAACGAAAGTGCCTTTTGGAGTCATATAAGGAATCATTCCAAGATAAACATCCTGTATGATCGTTTCAAAATCTTCATGTTCGGGGTCGGTACAATAGAGCTTAAGCTTAGCTTTTAAAGGTACGCTATACGTCAAACCTCGCTCAATACATTCTTCAATAGAATATCTTGGTGGGTCGACAAAATAATCAATAAATTCGAGTACGAAATTATTGCGTGCATCCGTAATTGGAAAGTTTTCTTTGAAAACTTTAAATAATCCTTCATTCTGACGGTTTTCAGAAGTTGTTTCCAACTGGAAAAAATCCTGAAAGGATTTTAGCTGAATTTCTAGAAAATCAGGATATTCTGGGTGAATCTTTGTGGATGCGAAACTTATTGTTTCTATTTTTTTCAATGCCAAGGGGTATAATTTTAAGATGAAAAAAAGTTTAATTATAAAAAAAGTGATAAACTTCAACCGGATTAACCGGTTGAAGTGATATCTAAACTTTGTATATTAAAATTTCTTTACTTAATTTCAACCTCAGCACCTGCTTCCTCTAGTTGAGATTTTAATGCGTTAGCTTCGTCTTTAGAAACGCCTTCTTTTATTGCTTTAGGCGCTGCATCAACTAATTCTTTAGATTCTTTTAAACCTAAGCTAGTTAATTCTTTAACTAATTTAACAACTGCTAATTTAGCCTGACCTGCTGATTTTAATATAACATCAAAAGAAGTTTGTTCTTCTTCGGCTGCTGGACCTTCTGAGGCTGCTGGAGCTGCCATTGCAACTGCTGCTGCTGCTGGTTCAATACCGTATTCTTCTTTTAAAATTTTAGCTAATTCGTTAACTTCTTTTACTGTTAAATTAACTAATTGTTCTGCAAAAGCTTTTAAATCTGCCATTTTTATTGAATTTTTAAATTGTTTTTAAATGTTATCTATTAATAATAATTTTTGGTTATTCAGGTCTTTCGGATAATGTTTTAACTATACCTGAAAGTTTGTTACCACCTGATTGTAAAGCACCGATGACGTTCTTTGCCGGAGACTGCAGTAATGCAACAATATCACCGATAAGTTCGTTTTTGGATTTGATGCTGATAAGAAGTTCTAACTGGTCATTGCCAATATAGGTGCATTCTTCAACATAAGCTCCTTTTAAAATTGGCTTATCGATATTTGCGCTTTTTCTGAACTCTTTTATAAGCTTGGCTGGAGTGCTTCCATCCTCACAAAACATAACAGAAGTTGTACCTGTAAGAATTCCAAACAAAGGTTTGAAGTCCTTATCAGTATTTTCCATTGCTCTTTTGAGTAATGTATTTTTAACAACTGTAAGTTTTACATTTCTTTTGAAACATAATCTTCTGAGGTTTGAGGATTTTTCACTATTCAAGTCAGAGATATCTGTCAAATAGATATGCTTGCTTAACCGGAGTTGCTCTGTTAAAGAATCAATGATTTGATTTTTTTCTACTTTTTTCATAATAATTTTTCCTAATTTACCGGATCTTTAAAGTTGTTAGATTGATTTAGGATCTACCTGAATGCCCGGGCTCATGGTACTCGACATAAAAATGCTTTTCACATAAGTTCCTTTGGCTGATGAAGGTTTTAACTTGAAAATGGTATTGAGTAATTCTTTAGCATTTTCAGTTATCTTTTCGCTATCGAAAGATACTTTAGCAACTGAAGAATGGATAATACCATATTTATCAACTTTAAAATCTATTTTACCGGCTTTAACTTCTTGTATTGCTTTAGCGACATCCATTGTTACTGTACCTGTTTTAGGATTCGGCATAAGTCCGCGAGGTCCTAAGATTTTTCCAAGAGCACCAATTTTCGGCATAACGCTTGGCATGGTAATAATAACATCAACAGCTGTCCAACCTTCTTTTATTTTTGCAATATAATCGTCTAAACCGTAATAATCAGCACCGGCAGCTTTAGCTTCCTCTTCCTTGTCAGGTGTAACCAGTGCAAGTACCTTAATTGTTTTACCGGTACCGTGCGGAAGTGTAACTATACCTCTTACCATCTGGTCTGCTTTACGAGGATCAACTCCAAGTCTAACATCCAAATCAACGGAAGAGTCAAATTTTGTATAGCTGACTTCTTTCACTAAACTGGCAGCTTCTGATAAAGAATAAATCTTATCCTTTTCAACTTTCGTTAAAGCTTCCTTTTTCTTTTTTGTTAATTTAGTCATTTTATAAAAATTAAATGTTTAACTCCTAATAAATAATATGAATAATTATTTTAGCGGAGATTCACCTGTGATAGTTATACCCATACTTCTTGCTGTTCCAGCTACCATACTCATAGCAGATTCAACTTCAAAACAGTTTAAATCTGTCATTTTTGCTTCAGCAATCTCTTTAACCTGATCCCAGTTTACCGAACCGATTTTAGTTCTGTTTGGCACTGCTGATCCTTTTTGGTTTTTAGATGCTTCGAGCAACTGGACTGCGACTGGAGGAGTTTTAATTATAAAGTCAAATGATTTGTCTTTATATACTGTAATAATAACAGGTAATAATTTACCTGGTTTATCTTGCGTACGGGCATTAAACTGTTTGCAAAACTCCATTATGTTCACACCTTTTGCACCGAGTGCCGGTCCAATTGGTGGTGAAGGGTTTGCTGCTCCTCCTTTTATTTGTAATTTTACTAGACCACCTACTTCTTTTGCCATTGTTTTATTTTATTAATTTGTGGTTAAATAGTTCTGATTATTCTTTTTCAACCTGCATAAAGCTTAATTCAAGCGGTGTTTTTCTGCCGAATATCTTGACCATCACTTTCAGTTTTTTCTTCTCATCGTTTACTTCTTCAATCACACCTGAAAAACTGTTGAAAGGACCATCAATAACTCTGACCGATTCACCAACTATGAACGGATCACTCATTTCTTCACCTTTTTCTGAGAGCTCATCAACTTTCCCTAGTATTCTGTTAACTTCCGACTGTCTCATGGGAACAGGTTCACCTTTTGAACCTAAAAATCCCAAAACACCGGGGATGTTTTTCAGAATGTGCGTAACTTCACCTACAAGGCAAGCTTCGATTAACACATAACCGGGGAAATAGTTGCGATCTTTGCTGATCTTTTTACCTTTTCTGATCTGGTATATTTTTTCGGTTGGAATAAGTACCTGTGAAATATAATCTTTAAGATTAAGACGTGAAATTTCACTTTCAATATATTCCTGGACCTTTTTTTCTTTCCCGCTTATCGCCCTAATAACATACCATTTTTTTACTTGATCGCTC
Source organism: uncultured Bacteroides sp. (assembly GCA_964636105.1). Taxonomy (GTDB): domain Bacteria; phylum Bacteroidota; class Bacteroidia; order Bacteroidales; family JACABE01; genus JACABE01. The sequence goes on along the minus strand of CAZWRD010000001.1, from coordinate 98,176 downwards.
ATAACTTGTTCTTTCCCGAAGTAATGGAGTAAATAAATAATCCTGGGTTAATAATCAAAACAAATATCAGATAAATGAATTAAAACAGATTGTAAAATTGTTTTAGTAATGTGCTGAAGGAAATATCCATCAAATAAACAACCATAGCGATTATTAGGGAAGCAATGGATACAACGATAGCACTGCTCTGCAGTTCGCTCCATGATGGCCATGATACTTTGTGTATCAGTTCATCGTAACTATCTTGAAAATACAATTTTATCTTTTTCATTTTCTCTGTTATTTGCACGGGTGGTAGGAGTCGAACCCACAGCCTACGGTTTTGGAGACCGCCACTCTACCAATTGAGCTACACCCGTTTGTTTCATATAACAATCTTTAATAGCTTATGAAAAACAATGGTATCCCGACGAATCGGGACACCAAAGGTGTAATTTACTATTTTAAATATTTAGTCTAAAATTTCAGTTACCTGTCCTGCACCTACTGTTCTTCCACCTTCACGAATTGCAAATCTTAAGTTTTTCGACATTGCAATTTCAGAAATAAGCTCAACAGTAATAGTGATGTTATCGCCAGGCATGATCATTTCAACACCATCTGGTAAAGTACATTCACCAGTAACGTCTGTAGTTCTAAAATAGAACTGTGGACGATATTTGTTATGGAATGGAGTATGACGACCACCTTCTTCTTTTTTCAGGATATAAACTTCAGCTTTGAATTTTTTGTGAGGTTTTACTGAACCTGGTTTTGCAATTACCATACCACGAGTGATAGCGTCTTTGTCAATACCTCTCAATAATAAACCTGCATTATCGCCAGCTTCACCTCTATCTAAGATTTTGCGGAACATTTCAACTCCAGTTACAACTGATTTTAATTTTTCAGCTCCTAAACCAATGATATCAACAGGATCACCTGTATTAATAACACCTGTTTCAATTCTTCCTGTAGCAACAGTACCACGACCAGTTATAGAAAAAATATCTTCTACAGGCATTAGGAATGGTTTATCTACATCTCTTGGAGGAAGTGGAATATAAGAATCAACTGCATCCATTAATTCGTAGATTTTGTCCATCCATATAGGTTCTTTATTCAAACCACCCAAAGCTGAACCTTGAATAACTGGAGTATTGTCACCATCGAATCCATAGAAAGTTAGTAACTCTCTGATTTCCATTTCAACTAATTCTAATAATTCTGGATCATCTACCAAGTCAACTTTATTCATGAATACAACCAATTTTGGCACACCAACCTGACGTGCTAAAAGGATATGTTCACGAGTTTGTGGCATAGGACCATCAGTTGCAGCAACAACGATAATAGCACCGTCCATTTGAGCAGCACCAGTAACCATGTTTTTTACGTAGTCAGCGTGACCTGGACAGTCAACGTGTGCGTAATGTCTAGTTGCAGTTTGGTACTCAATATGAGCAGTATTAATGGTAATACCTCTTTCTTTTTCTTCAGGTGCAGCATCAATAGAATCAAATGATTTTATTTCTGATAATCCTTTTTCAGCTAAACATATAGTAATAGCTGCTGTTAAAGTGGTTTTTCCGTGGTCAACGTGACCTATAGTTCCAACGTTTACGTGTGGCTTGGAACGATCAAATTTTTCTTTAGCCATATAAATTGCTTGTTAAAGGTGTTTACAATATGATTATTACTTATTTTTTTTGAATTTCAAGCAGAGCCATTGACGAGAGTTGAACTCGTGACCTCTTCCTTACCAAGGAAGCGCTCTACCACTGAGCTACAACGGCGAAACACAAAGAGCGGAAGACGGGTCTCGAACCCGCTACCTACAGCTTGGAAGGCTGTCGCTCTACCAAATGAGCTACTTCCGCTTTTGTGGGGGGAGGAGGATTCGAACCTCCGAAGGCTGCGCCAACAGATTTACAGTCTGTCCCATTTGACCGCTCTGGTATCCCCCCAAATGTATTTTTTAAAATTGAGCCGATGGAGGGATTCGAACCCCCGACCAGCTGATTACAAATCAGCTGCTCTGGCCAACTGAGCTACATCGGCATTGGCATTTTTTCATCCTTTTAAAAAAACAGTCCTTTCTTTTAAAAAGGACTGCAAAAGTATATAAAAAATTAATACCAACCAAATAAATTTTACTTTTTTTTTAAATTTAATTACCTCTTAGTTTTTCTTTATGCTTAATTAATTGTTTTCTAAGTGCTTCTACAGCTTGGTCAGTTGATTCTTCAAAAGTCTTGCATATTTTTTTTGCAAATAAATCATTACCCGGTATCATTAATCGAATTTCTGCTACCTTATTTTCTAAGTCTTCTGTATTTTCTACTTTAAGAATTACTTCACTTCCTATGATGTCTGAATAATTACTAGAAAGTTTTTGTACTTTCTCACTTATAAATTCTTCCAGCTTTTTGTCGGTTTTGAATTTTACCGAATTAATTGTTACTTTCATAAATGTTAACCTCCATTTTTATGCTCGTGGATGAGCTTGTTTATAAATTGTTTTTAATTTATTTAAAGAGTTATGTGCGTAAACTTGTGTTGCATTTAAACTAGTATGTCCTAGTATTTCTTTAATTGCATTTAGGTCGGCTCCATGGTTAAGCATGTGTGTTGCAAATGTATGGCGTAAAACATGCGGACTCTTTTTTTTATTTGTTGTTATTCTGCTAAGATAGTAAAAAACTATTCTATAAACGAACTTTGGATAAATTTTTTTTCCTTTTTTTGTTAAAAAAAGATAATTTTCTTTTTCCATGTTTTTAACTTCTTCATTTTCTTTATATTCTAAGTATAGTATTATTTTATCTTTTAATATTTTCGTAATTGGGATTATTCTTTCCTTATTTCTCTTACCTAGTACTTTTATTGTTAAGTTATGAATATCAATATCTTGCAATTTTAGGTTAATTAATTCTGTTAATCTTATGCCAGTTTCATATAAAACTTCCAAAATTAAATAGTTTCTGTTTTCTGTGTATCCTAATTTTGTTTCTTCTTCATCTAGCATTTCATTGAGGCTTTCTTCTTCTACATAGGGAGTTATTTTTTTCGACATTTTGGGTGAAATTACTTTTTGCATTGGATTTAATGTGATTTCTTCTCCTTTTTTCAAAAAGTTAAAATATGCTTTCAACGTTGATATTTTACGATTAATACTTCGTGTATTTATTTTTCTTTCAATAAGATAACTAAGCCAATTGCGTACGATATGATGGGTTATTTGTTCATTATCATTTTCTGATATATTATTGTTTTGCTGAATATATTCGAAAAATTGCAAAAGATCCCTTTTGTAAGCGTCTTTGGTATGTATTGAATACCTTTTTTCGAATTCTATATAATCTAAAAACTTTTGTATTGACATGATAAAAATAAAAAAACTTGCTAAAATTACAACATATAGTTGCAATTAGCAAGTTTTTTTTGAAAATTCTGTTATGATATTTGTTAACTACATATTCTCAGCATCCTGACGGAGTTGTTGAACGTATATAGCTTTCAAACGTTGTTCCCTGTCAACAACAGAAGGTTTTGTGAATTTTTGTCTTAGACGCAATTCTTTAACAACGCCGGTTTTTTCAAATTTTCTTTTCAGTTTTTTCAATGCGCGGTCGATGTTCTCGCCTTCTTTAATTGGAACGATAATCATAATGAATACCTCTTTCTTTTTTAAATTATTAGTAAAATTTTTTAATTGGACGGCAAAAATACAAATAAGTTTTTAAATGTCAAAACTTTATTATAATATTATTTGGGTGCTTTCTTGATTAATTGCATGGCAAGTAATCCAAATAGTAAAATAGGTATCCATACAGCAAGCATTGCAGGCAAATTGCCAAATGTGGCAAATACAGTTGTTATCTTCATAAATAAGATGAAAGTGAATGTAATTGCCAATCCAAATGCTAGATTTAATCCTATTCCTCCTCTTACTTTACGTGATGATAATGAAACCCCAATTAATGTTAAAACAATAGTAGCAAATGGATATGAAATACGTTGATATTGTTCTACTTCATAAAATTTTACCCGATCAGAACCTCTTAATTTTTCTTGAGCAATAAATCTCTTTAATTCGCTATAATCCATCGTTTCTACCACTTTTTTCTCTTTTGAAAAATCTGAAGGATGAACATCCATAACCGTATCTTTTTGATCGCCTCTTTCAAAAGTTTCATTCATACCGTTAATTCTCCGTATATTGTAATTTTTTAATTGCCATTTGCCTGATAAACTATCATAAACGATTTGATCAGCCGTTAGTTTATAATATAAACCTTGTTCATTAATTTTTTCTATTGAAAAACGATATCCTGTGTTATATGATACATCAAATCCTTCGAGATACATAAAAGTACCTTTTTCAACCTGAAGATGTATATTGAACTGATTTACCTTAGTATTATCTTTTATGAATTTTTTTTCAAATGCAATTCTATGATAATTAACATTGGGTATCATAAAGTTAGCTAAATAAAAATTCATAATTCCAATTACAATGGCTGATAAAATATAGGGTAATAAAAAACGTTTGAAACTGATGCCAGAATTTAAAATGGCTACAATTTCGGTGTTGGATGCCATTTTAGATGTAAAAAATATTACTGCAACAAAAGTAAATAGCGGACTGAATAGATTTATAAAATAGGGTACAAAATTGAGGTAATAATTAAAAACGATTTCTTTTAAGGGTGCTTGTTTTTCTAAAAAATCATCAATTTTTTCAGAAATATCAAAAATTATTACAACAATAATGATGAGTGCTATTGCATAAAAAAAAGTTCCAAGAAACTTCCTTATTATATATAAATCAAGTTTTTTTAGCATTTTCCTTCTATTTACAATCTATTTGTCAGCTTTTTGACCATTATATTTTTCCATTCAGCGAAGCTTCCTTCCAATATTTTTTTTCGAGCTTCGCTTACTAGCCATAAATAAAAATTCAAATTATGTACACTTGCAATCATGGCACCCAACATTTCTTGTGCTTGAAATAAATGTCGTAAATAAGCTTTTGTATATTGACTATCAACATAACTCATCCCGTTTGGATCAACAGGTGAAAAATCATTTTTCCATTTTTCGTTTTTTATATTAATAATTCCTTCGCTCGTAAACAACATTCCGTTGCGTGCATTTCTTGTTGGCATTACACAGTCCATCATATCTATCCCTAACGCAATACTTTCCAAAATATTGGCTGGAGTTCCAACTCCCATCAAATATCGTGGTTTTTCTTTTGGTAAAATACTGCAAACTAGTTCTGTTAGTTCATACATCATTTCTACTGGTTCTCCAACTGATAATCCACCTATGGCATTGCCTTCACGATTATGTGAAGATATTTCTTCGGCCGACTGTATTCTTAAATCTCTATAAACACTACCCTGAACAATCGGGAAAAAAGTTTGTGAATATCCATATTTTGGAGATGTATTATCAAACTGCTGAATGCATCTTTTCAACCAACGATGTGTTAAAGCCATCGATTTAGAAGCATATTCATAATCACAAGGATATGGTGTGCATTCATCAAAAGCCATCATAATATCGGCTCCGATAACACGCTGAATATCCATAACATTTTCGGGTGTAAAAGTATGTCTTGAACCATCAATATGCGACTGAAATACAACGCCTTCCTCTTTCATTTTGCGGGTTCCTGACAATGAATAAACCTGATATCCGCCACTATCTGTCAAAATAGGTTTTTCCCAGCCATTAAATTTATGCAAACCGCCAGCTAATTCCAATGTTTTTAATCCTGGTCGTAAATACAAATGATAAGTGTTGCCTAAAATAATTTGAGCCTGAATATCTTCTTTTAAATCTCTCTGATGCACAGCTTTAACTGATCCAACAGTGCCAACTGGCATAAATATCGGAGTTTGAATGATTCCATGCTCTGTTTTTATTTCTCCAGCCCTCGCATTTGATTTTTTATCAAGTCCTTTTAATGTAAAATCCATTTTTTTGTGAGTAAAAAGCACAATAATTTCATATCTTTCTGATATGATGATTGTTGTGATTTTGTAATTATGTTTAAAAATTTTTTCCAAAGATAAGGCATATTCACATATAATAAATATTTTTGCAGTAGCAATTTTAATAAAAATGAATTTTGTATTACTAACTGATAACTTGATTGTTAACGTAATTCTATTTATTTTCTACGTTTCTGTATTGATTCAATTAATATATTATTGGGGAATTTTTAGTCGTTTGGCATTTTATAAAAATAAAAATCAGGCACGCCAACCTCAGCCTGTTTCTGTGGTTATTTGTGCCAAAAACGAATATTATAACCTCAAAGAAAATCTTCCACTTATTCTTCAGCAAAATTATCATGACTTTGAAGTTGTGGTAGTTAATGATGTTTCTGATGATGAAACATATTTTTTATTGAAATTATTACAAGAAGAATATAAAAACCTAAAGATTGTTAACTTTACCGATAATGTTAACTTTTTTAAAGGCAAGAAATTTCCGCTTTCAATAGGGATAAAATGTGCTAAAAATGATTTAATTCTATTAACTGATGCAGATTGCAAACCAGAAAGCACAGAATGGATAAGCCAGATGCAGGAAAATTTTCATAGCGGAACCGAAATAGTATTGGGATATGGTAAACTAAAGTCGGAAGGAAATCTTTTAAATAAACTAATCCGTTTCGACACTTTACATATTGCTATTCAGTATTTCTCGATGGCATTAGCAGGCAGTCCTTATATGGGTGTAGGTAGAAATCTGGCTTATCGTAAATCTTTGTTTTACCGTCAAAAAGGCTTTATCAGTCATTATAAAATAAAATCAGGCGACGATGATTTATTTGTGAATGCTGCCGCAACTTCAAAAAATACCAAAATCATGATTTCGCATCAAAGCCATACCGTTTCGGATGCTAAAAAAACTATGGCTAACTGGATTATTCAAAAAAGAAGGCATCTTACTTCCGGAAAACGCTATAAATCATCTACAAAATTAAATTTAGGCATTTATTCTTTTTCTCAAATTGTTTTTTTTGCTACTTTTGCTGCTTTGATTTCTATTGATTATACTTTTTTGATTGCTTATTCGTTATTAGTTTTACGATTAATCAGTCAGATAATTATCTTTAAAAGAGTTATGATTAAGCTTAATGAAAAGAATTTATTAATAGGAATACCATTTTTTGAGATATTTTTTATCATTTTTAATCCATTAATTGTTATTTATAATACTGTATCAAAGCCGGATAAATGGAAATAAACGCCAAGCTCACCGAAAAAGCATTACGCGATTACGAACTGGTTCGCCTTGCCTTAGATAAGGGCGATCAGAAAGCCTATGCCGATTTGATGAACAATTACCGCGATTCGCTTTATTACATGTTGCTCAAAATGACCAACGACCCCATTGATGCAGATGATTTAACCATTGAAGCTTTTGGTAAAGCTTTTAAAAACCTTAATCAATATACTCCCGATTTTGCATTTAGCACCTGGCTTTTTAAAATTGCTACCAATAATTGTATCGATTTTATTCGTAAGAAAAAGAAAATGACTTTTTCGATGAATAAAGGCTTTGATGGTAACGACGAAACTTCGGAAATGGCTCAGAACATCCCATTTGAAGGACTTGACCCCGAAGAAAAATTTATTGAAGGACAAAAAATTAAACTGATGCGTCAGGTGGTTGAACGCCTGAAACCTCATTATCGAACTTTGGTTGAGTTACGTTATTTTAATGAATTATCTTACGAAGAAATTTCCGATGAGCTTAATATCCCTTTAGGTACTGTTAAAGCACAATTATTTAGAGCTAGAGAGTTTTTGTATAATATTCTAAAGAACTCAGGGGATAAAATTTAAAAGGACTAAATGATGTTTTATTTCTTAAAAATCAGTGGAAATAAACTAAATATTTCTATTTCATAGTAAAAATTATTAATAAAAATTTGTTCTGTTTTTTTGCTTATTCATTTGTTTGTAATGTAATACAAATAAAGTGTGTAATTTTGACTATTGTTTTTCATAAGTTGATAATTTAGTTGACACTTAAATTTGAAATTTCAACTTAAACATATTCTTTCATTTGCAAAATCATCTTTAGGTTTTAAAACTTTTCATTAACTTTGCATCTTATTAAATTTTAAGTATAGTGAAAGAAAAAATTGCACATTTAAATGCTGAAATCAATGATTTTGTAGCAGAAACACAAGAAAATCTGGAGCAATTCCGTATAAAATACTTAGGTAAAAAAGGTGTATTACAGGATTTGTTTACCGATTTTAAGACCTTAGCACCCGAACTTCGCAAAGAAATGGGAGTGATGCTTAACGATTTAAAAAACAATGCACAACAAAAGTTCGATACTTTCAAAGATAATTTTCAGTCAAATACTCAAACTACTGCAGAACAGGATTTAACTATGCCTGCTGATTTTGCCGAACTTGGGGCACGTCATCCGCTATCGCAAATGCGCAATGAAATTATTAGCATTTTTTCACGTATCGGCTTTGTAGTAAGCGAAGGACCAGAAATTGAAGACGATTGGCATAATTTTTCTGCACTAAACTTTCCACCTGAGCATCCAGCCCGCGATATGCAGGATACATTTTTTATCGAAAAATCTTCTGAAAACGGCGATATAGCACTTCGTACTCACACTTCATCAGTACAGGTTCGTATGATGGAAACCAGCAAACCTCCTATCAGAGCCATTTTCCCGGGCAGGGTATTTCGCAACGAAGCTATCTCGGCTCGTGCACATTGCATTTTTCATCAGGTAGAAGGTTTATATATCGACAAAAATGTTTCATTTGCCGATTTAAAGCAAACTTTGCTTTACTTTGCTAAAGAAATGTTTGGCGAAAACACTCAAATCCGTTTACGTCCATCATATTTTCCATTTACCGAACCGTCAGCAGAAATGGATATTTCATGTTCTATATGTGGAGGCGAAGGCTGTAATATATGTAAACACACCGGATGGGTCGAAATTTTGGGTTGCGGTATGGTAGATCCCAATGTGCTCGATAATTGCGGTATCGATAGTAAAGAATATACCGGTTTTGCATTTGGAATGGGTATCGAACGCATCACCATGTTGCGATATGGCATTAAAGATTTACGATTGTTTTTTGAAAACGATGTGAGATTTTTGAAGCAATTCGAAGGAGCTATTTAGTTGTTAATCATTTTGTAATAAAATAATAAAGCCTGATATTTCTTAAATTGTCAGGCTTTATTATTTAATCCATTTCCGAAAGCAATTCTTTTACTAAATCAGCTTCATAACCTCTCGATACTGCATAACTAATGATTTTGTATTTCTTTTTGGCAGGATGTTTGTCCTTAATTGTTTTTTCGCGTTTGGAAATAACCTCTCTTAGTGTATAAATATATTCTTCATTATCAATTTCTATTAATGCTTTATTGATACAAAATGTGCTAATTTTGTGAGATTTAAGTTCTTGTTTTATTTTTATTTTCCCCCATTTTTTTATTCTAAATTTTCCTCTTGCATAAGAAATAGCAAAACGTTCTTCGTTAAGAAAGTTTTCAGATATCAATTCAACAATTACATTTTCAACATCATCGCGGTGCAAACCCCATTCATAAAGCTTATCTCTGACTTCTTGTTGCGATCGTTCTTGATAGGCACAATACTTTTGTGCTTTTAAATGAGCAGTTTTACGGTCAAAAATCTTCTTAGATTTTATGTTTTCGGGATAATCCATGTAATTCTTATTTGTTTATAATATTGTATAGTGAGTCTCGTTCAACAGGAATTCTTCCAACTGCCAAAATCAGTTCTTTCATTTCTTCGGTTGTCATACTTGGATTTTGTTCTTCCGAACCAGCTAACGAATATATTTTGGTTGAGTCATTTATAGTTCCATCAAAGTCATCTACACCAAACGAAAGTGAAAGTTGTGCAAGTTGTTTGCCTGTCATTGGCCAATAACTTTTTATATGAGGAAAATTATCAAGAAATATGCGGGAAATCGCATAATTTTTCAGGTCTTCCACCACAGAAACTTCTGTAATATCAGACATGTTATTGTTTTTATGTTTGAATTTTAATGGAATAAAAGCATTAAACCCTTTAGTTTTGTCTTGTAATACTCTAAGCTTATTCATATGTTCAGCTCTGTGTTTGTAATTTTCGATATGACCATAAAGTATAGTCGCATTGCTTGGAATACCAACATTGTGCAAAGCTTCGTGTATTGCCAGCCATTGTTCGGCAGTACTTTTCGATGAACAGATTTCCTGACGCAGTTTCTCATCAAATATCTCGGCACCTCCACCGGGTATCGAATCCAATCCTTGTTCTTTCAAATAGATAGCGCCTTCAGTAATTGAAATGCCCGCTTTTTTTATCATGTGGTCAATTTCCACTGCTGTAAATGCCTTTATGTGCAATTGAGGATACTGAGTTTTAATTCTCTTTATTAAATTACCATAATAAAAAATATCTCTATGTGGATGTACGCCACCTACTATATGAACTTCGGTAATTGATTTGTCTGCTTTTTCTATTTGTGCAAGCATTTCATCCACACTAAATTCCCAGCCGTCGCCACCTATTTTTTTTGAATATGAACAAAATTTGCAATTGTGTATGCAAATATTCGTAGGTTCAAGGTGCAGATTTTTATTGAAATAGGTAAAATTACCATTTTTTTGTTCTCTAATTTGGTTTGCAAGTATTCCTACAGTACCCAAATCGGCATGTTCGTATAAATCAATGCATTCGTTAATATTAATTCTCTCATTGTTTAGTACTTTGTTTGCAATTTCTAAAAGTCTTGCTTTAATTTGTGAATTAGGGTGTATTATTAATTGTTCAATCATTTTTTAAAACATTATTAAAATTTTACGGTCATATATGGCTGATTCACTTGTGATTCTTACCATATAAATACCATTCGTATAATTGCTAATATCAAATTCCAGTGTTCTATCTTGTGAATTAATTAAGTTATATTTATCAGTTACTTTACCCAAAAGATTGTATATACTAACATTCAAATTGCTGAAATTATTGTTTCGTAAATCAACAAAAAGTTTTTTTAATGTGGGATTAACAAAAACATTCACCTCGTCCCATATCGAAATATAATCATTTTTAGTAAGATAGTATGAAGTGTCTGTTGAGGTAATTTTTAAACTTACATCAAAACTTCCCGTTTTGTAAAATTTAATTCCTTTGGGATTTTGATCAGTTGAAGTTGATGGGTTGCCATTTTCAAAAGTCCACAAATACTGAAACTTATTTCCAACAGATTTATCATAAAAATTGACATCTTCACCCGTTTTAGCTTTGGTTTTATCCGCAATAAAATCTACTTTTTCATATGCTTTTCCATTGATTTGCATTATATTGCTAGCCTGTGGATCTAACCATTCTTTTAAATGTTCATTTGCATTTGTGCCATTTTTGTCCCAATGCCAGCTAAATTTCCCATAATAATCAGACGCTAATAAATTATTGCATTGTGTGTCGCCACCTGTAAGCGTTCCAACAATTATGCCATTTTTATTAAATAGAGGAGACCCAGATGAACCTCCTTCCGTTACGCCATGTCCATTTGCTGTTGCAATCCAAGAAACTCTCCAATGAGAATTCAAATTGGTATTTGTCCAATAACTCGAAGATAATGGGCTGTTATATGTACTTATTTTTTTTATATCTCCTGATGGATGATGAATACAAACCCCATTTAGACTGGAGTCGGCTGTTCTGTCCCAACCCAAGAAAAAAGGATTGTAAGTTTTAGGAACATCTTGATTTAAGAGCAACAACAAAAAATCAGAGCCATTATTACCCTGATCTCCTCCATCGGCAAGTTTCACTGCTCCAGTCATACTTTGCGAATTTAAATTACCTTCAGAACTTGGATTATTGCATGATGGAGCTTCATAATTAAAGTAAAACATCCATTGCGTAATGTCTGATGCTGAAGCATTAGCTTCGCAATGATCTGCGGTTAACAAATAAGGTTTAAAGTCTTGTAAAGTATTGTTTACTAGAGAACCTGTACACCATTTAGAACTACCACCAATTCTTACATTTATACGAACAACGCCAGATTTATATATTTGCCAGTCAGTTCCTTCTGTGCAGTTTACATTAACTTCACAACTTCCCGAAGAACCAAATCCATATTTTAAGTTACTGATAAAAGAAACGCCTCTGTAAGCATGGTTAATTTCAGAAATATGAAGTTTTATAGAATCTTTCACAAAATTAGGTTCATAATATTCTAGCGTTACAGCTTCACCTTCTGTTAGTTCGGTGGCGAATAATTCGCTCTTGTGATTGTTTTTATATGTGAAACTACCAATTACCTGTGATTTGTTGTCGTTATAAAGAAATAATTTTGAACCAATTGGTAAATAAAATTTACTGAAATACAATGAAGTAGCCAAAGCACCTTTGGTTCTGATTCTTAATCTCCATATTTTATCACCATTATTTAGATATGTCCAATTACCTGAGTTTAAAATATTTTTTTCAACTTTAAGTAATATACCCATTCTATAAGCTTCTCCGTTTTTTTCTGATATTGAATCTTCGATATAGATTTGGGTTAAATCTGGTTTGTAAATTTCAATAGTTTCGATACCAGATTTGCCAATATCATAAAGAGATGAAGGTGGTGTACCTCCTTCACTAATCTGACTTTGCGATTTAAATGCAAATGCTATCAGAAAAAAACAAATTATAATTCTGATTATTTTCACTTTAGTTTTCTTTAAAATTCAATTTTTTCCCCTTGTTCCGGAAAAATATATTTTACATCTAGGTTATTGCCTTTTTCCAGTTGATATTTTATGGTATTCAGAGAGTTATCGTTCTTATCGCCATTTGTTTTTACATGCGAAATAATTATTTTCAACCCTTTTAAAGCTTTTTCTGGTTCTTTTTCATTAATTATTCTTGCTAACTGATTCAATTCTTTGGTAAGTAGGCTGGGTTTTAAATGTCCATAAAGCATGTTGTCAGGTTGTTCGTCGGGGTAAGAGCATTCTATCATTATTGCATTTAGCTGTTTTGCTTTAATCAGATTTGCTATATTGTTCCATATTTCAAACATATAATTGTTCCGTTCAATTTCATCACTTCCACAATCGCCGAAATACAAAAAATGATTATTTCCAGCTTTGATTAAAAATGCAGATGAAATATATTCATTCCCATGACTAGTATAATAGGTTTTAACGGACATCTCTGTTTCATTTAGCTCAATATCCTGATTTTGTGGTAATGTAATATATTTATATTTCTTCAAAGGCTCTTTTGTTCCTTCGTTTGCCCAGTTTGCAGCAATTCGATTGTTAAATATATGATTACTCAAATTTTCCATCGTATATTGTGTGGCATAAATATATTTTCGGCTATCAATTGGGGCATTGCTTACTAACGCTGCAATATGATCAATATGAGCATGAGAAATCAAATACCCTTTTATGAAATTTTGTAAAATATAAGTTTCAGAATTTAGTTTTTCTGTTTTTGGAAGCTTAAATTTTCCGAAACTTTTTTCTTTAAGTGCTTTACTAATCCCATTTTGTAATGTTCCCGCATCAATACAAATGTAATTATCCGATTTAAGTGTAGATAACATATAAGCAGACATATTTCCCTCAGTGCCGCCACTATTTCCTAAAATGATGCACTTAAATGACTTATCCTGAGCTTGTATTCTTATTTGTGTAAAAAGCGAAATAAATATAAATGCAATTAGCAAAATTCTTGATTTTCTCATACTTGATTCTTTATAAAAATGATTCTTAATTCCAAAAACAAAAGTATAAAAATTGAATGGATTATTGTATTTAACTAGAAAATAATATGAACAAAAAAAATTGTTCAATGTTTTTTATATTAGTAATACATTTGTTTATAAAACATTAGAAGTTATTACTGATTTAATATTTTTTTCGACAGTTTTACCGAAAAGCGTCATTTCTAAAAGAAAATTACAGTATAAAAATAGGAAAAATGAAAAGTGATATCGAAATTGCACAAGAAATTAAAATCAAACCTATTGTCCAAATAGCCAAATCTATTGGAATAGAAGAAGATGATTTGCAATTGTATGGAAAATACAAAGCAAAACTACCGTTAAAACTTATAAATGAAGAAAATGTAAAAAAAAGTAAATTGATTTTGGTTACAGCAATAACACCTACGCCAGCTGGTGAAGGCAAAACCACTACTTCAATTGGGTTAACTCAAGGTTTAAACAAAATTGGGAAAAAAGCAACAGTTGTTTTACGCGAACCATCATTGGGTCCAGTGTTTGGAATTAAAGGCGGTGCAACTGGAGGAGGTTTTTCGCAAGTTCTTCCAATGGAGGATATTAACTTGCATTTTACTGGTGATATTTCTGCTGTGGAAAAAGCGCATAATCTTTTATCTGCTTTAATTGATAATAATATTCAAAGTACAAAACACAATTTAGGTCTCGATCCCCGAACCATCCGTTGGAAACGAGTTATGGATATGAATGAGAGATCATTACGTGATATTGTTATTGGATTAGGTGGTTCAAAGCAAGGTGTACCTCGTGAAACTGGTTTTGATATTACAGCTGCATCTGAAGTGATGGCTACTTTATGTTTAGCTAAAAACATTGAAGATTTAAAGAATAAGTTAGGAAATATTTTTATTGGGTTTACTTATGAAGGCAAACCCATATATGCCAGAGATTTAAAAGCACAAGGCGCAATGGCTGCTTTAATGAAAGATGCAATAATGCCAAATCTTGTTCAAACGATAGAAGGTAATCCAGCAATTATTCATGGAGGACCATTTGCAAATATTGCACAAGGTACCAATTCAATAATTGCAACCAAAATGGGTTTGTCTTTATCTGATTATGTGGTTACAGAAGCTGGTTTTGCATCAGAATTGGGTGCCGAAAAATTCTTCAATATCAAAAGTCAATATGGCGGTTTGTCAACAAATGCTGTTGTTTTGGTTGCTACAATAAGAGCCTTAAAATATCATGGTGGGGTTAAATTGAAAGATTTGAATATAGAAAATACAGCTGCTTTAATGGCCGGTTTGGAGAATCTAGAAAAACATGTTGAAAATATAAGATATTATGGAATTTCGCCAGTAATTGCAATCAATAAATTTTCAACTGATACAATTGCGGAAATCGAAATAATAATGAAAAAAGCGGCTGAACTTAATGTAAAAGTTTCACTAGTAGAAAGTTGGGAGAAAGGCGGAGATGGAGCCAAAGAACTTGCTCAAATGGTAATTGATTCTATTTCTGATTGTTCTTCTTGTTTTAAACCATTGTATGATTTTAAATGGACAATAGAAGAAAAAATTAATGAAATCGCTACCAAAATGTATGGTGCTAATCATGTTGAATATTCTGTACAGGCTAAAGTTGACATTGCGAAGATAAATGAATTGGGTTTTGGAGAATTGCCAGTTTGTGTGGCTAAAACTCAAAAATCTTTATCCGATGATCAATATCGCAAAGGAAGACCTAAGGGTTTTACTGTAAAAATAAGAGAAGTACAATTGGCATCTGGAGCTGGTTTTGTAATACCGATTGCAGGTACCATTATGCGAATGCCTGGGTTACCCGAAGAACCATCTGCTGAAATTATAGATATAGATAATGATGGTGTAATATCAGGTTTGTTTTAAAGAATTTGTAAAAAAGGTTTTATATAAAATATAGAACCTTTTTTATTTTTTTGAATCGGGGAAAACTACAGTAAAAGTAGAACCAACCCCTAATTCGCTTTTAAACGTAATATTTCCTTTAAGTAAGTCGAGTGATCGTTGAATTATTGATAATCCCAAACCAGTACCATCGTAATTCATAACATTTTTTGCTCTATGGAAAAGATTGAATAAGTGTTTTTTATCTTCTTCAGGAATCCCAATCCCTGAATCTGAAATTGAAATTTCAAAACTCTTTTTCTTGTACTTCAAAGATATATTTATTTCGGAACTTTCTTCTGAATATTTTACTGCATTAGAAATTAAATTGTTCAGAATCCTTCTCAATAAAGTTTTTTCAATGTCTGTTTCTTGTGGAATATTTTCTGTTATTAGTTTAAATATGTGATTTTTACCTGTACTTTCTTTAAACTCATCAATAATGCTTTTCGTAAATCTTTCAATATTTTCTTTTTCAAAATGAAATTCATATTTATCAGCTTCAATCTTTTCTATCAAAAGCATGTCGTTTATCATTTGAGTTAGAACTTTTGCTGATCGTTTGATAAATTCATAATGTTTGCTAATTTTTTCATCCACAGGATCTTTCGTTTCATATCTTTGCAAAAGTTCCACTGAGCTCAAAATAGAAGTTAAAGGTGTTTTAAATTCATGCGAAACTGTTGTTACTACTCTCGATTTCAATTCATTAAGCTCCTTTTCTTTTTCTAAAGCTTTATAAAGATTGTGTTCAACGATGTTTCGCTTATTAATTTCATTTTCAAGCTCTTTGTTTTTATTTTTAAGTTCAATGGTTCTTTCATTAACTCTTGTTTCCAATTCTTCGTTTATTCTTTTTAAAGTTTCTTCCGCTTTTTTCTTCAAAGAAATGTCTCTAAAAGTAATTATATAGCCTTTTATTGTTTTGTTTTCATCTTTTAAAGGCGCTATTGTTTGGTTTATAGGTAAATAATTATGATTTTTTGAAAATAAAATCAAATCCTGATTTTCTTCATTATATTGATAATGATTAAGAAGCGATAAGAAATTTTGGAAAAATTTATCTGAACCTTCAATTTTTACAGGATAAATTTCTGTAATTTTTTTTCCTTTAATATCTTTTAGAAAATAACCCGTAAGTTTTTCTGCTTCTTTATTTATAAGTGTAACATATCCATCAGTATCTGTTGTAATTAACCCATCTCCAATACACTCAAGGGTTAGAGCCATTAATTGTTCATTGGCTTTTAATTTTTTTTCCAATGAATCTCTATAAAGAGCCATTTCAATAACTGTAAATAATTCCTGTTTTTTGAAAGGTTTTAATAGATAACCATTTGGTTCTGTTTTTAATGCACGTTCAAGTGTATCGGTATCGGCGGCTCCAGTTAAATAAATAACAGGAATTTTTAGTGTTGTTCTTATTCTTTTTGTTGCCTCTATCCCATCTATTTCGCCAGGAAGGTTAATGTCCATTATTACAATGTCAGGATTATACTCAATTGCTTTACTTATTGATTCTTCGGCTGTTTGCGCAATTTCAACAACATTATAATTTAATTTTTTTAAGGTTTCCTGCAAAAATTTGGCAGAAACTGCATCGTCTTCTGTTATCAATACATTTTTAGGCATAAAAAATATTTTTAAAAAATATTTATCAAATGTAGCAATTTAATATGAAAAAATTGTAATTTCGTAAAAATTTTATTTTATGTCTGAAAAAATTCTAGTTATTGAGGATAATCTACAGGTTCGCGAAAATATTATTGAAATTCTCGAGACTGAAGGTTATGAAATGTTTCAAGCCGAAAATGGAACCATTGGTGTTGATGTAGCTCGCAAGAAACAACCCGATTTAATTATTTGTGACATTATGATGCCGCAAATGGATGGTTTTAAGGTTCTTGAAGAATTAAGACGTAATATTTTAACAGTAAATATTCCTTTTATTTTTCTTACGGCAAAAGATACCAGAGAAGATTTACGAAAAGGTATGCAAATGGGTGCTGATGATTATATTTCGAAACCTTTTACAATTGAAGAAGTTATACAGGCTGTTGAAGTTCGTTTAAATAGAGTTAAAGAATTTAAACGCAGAAGCGAGAAAAAACTTAACGAGCTTACTTTAAATCTGGGTGCTCCAATTGCAAAAGAGATATCTGAACCATTAAGAGCTATTATTGGCTTTTCGAGCATGATATTAACAGAGCAAAATCAGATGGCCAAAAATGAAATTATTGAATTTGTTTCATTAATTTATAATGCTGGTTTAAAGTTAAATAAGATAGTTTTAAAAACCCTGCTCTTTTACAGACTAGAATCTTTATCTCTTCAAAATGGTGATATAAAAGATTTACATCAAATGCTTTCACCCAATATTAAGTTGATTACTGAAGAAGTATGCAATGAGTTAGCAACTGCATATAATCGTACTGAAGACTTGAAATTGTCATTAGAAGATGCTGTATTACAAATTCCTGAACAATTTTACCGAGATTTATTAAAGGAAATGTTAGAAAATTCAATTTTATATTCACCAAAAAATTCAATAATTAAAGTTGTTTCTGGTATTGAAAATAATAAAATGCATATTTCTTTTATTGATGAAGGTATTGGGATGAGCGAAGAACAAATAGCAGATATTGGGGCTTATATGCAGTTTAATAAAGATATGAATCAACAACTAGGAATTGGACTTGGAATTACGATTGCTAAAAGAATAATTAAACTTTTTGATGGAAGTTTTAGTATTACCAGCAAACAAGGACTTGGAACTATTGTGAAAATTACACTAAATTGCGATAAATAAAAAAGACCGATATCAGATGGCTTTTTTATGTTATTATACTTATCTGATTAAATCATTTATCATTTCATTTTTTTGAGTTCTTCCATCTATAAAATTGGACTTAACTCTAACACTGATATCAAAATCTGGGAAAGCCATACTTATCATTTTTTGAACAGAAATTTGCATATTGCCCAATAAAAAATCTAGTTTTGTTAAAGAGTTAAACGGTGAAATAATTAAGAATACATCGTTTGGGCCAATAGTAATAATATCTCCCGATGAAGAAGTGTTTTTAATAAAATCACCAATTTCTTCAACAAGTTTTAATAATCTAACTCCTAATCGATTCTTATCATTTAATGAAATATCAATTTTTATTTTTCCAATTGAAACTGAAGTATTTGACGTTTTTGCTCTTTGAATTTCATATTCTAAAAAAGTTGTAAAAGTTGTAAAAGAAACAAAACCGCTAATGCTAGGTTCTGTTTTCTCAATTTCTTTTTTAGGTTCACCAATAGCCATTTTTATACCATTATCAGTAATTTTATAACTACTTATAATTATATTATTAAGTAAATCTATTGTTGAAGTATTTTTGCAATTAAAACAAAATGCTTTTTTTATTGATTCCCTAAAAAGATGTTTGCAGTTATTACAACTATATGTTCCCGATGGTTTTGTGAAGTCGGTGCCAAGTTGCCAAAGTTGTTTTTCGCAATTGGGGCAAATGAGTTGTCGCGGATTTCCAAATGCTTTTTCTAAACCAATGTAACCACATTCAATATGATGTATAAGGCTTTCTGCTACAAGATTATACGAATTGCATTTTGGGCAAGTTTCTCTATAATTTAAAAAAGCAGAATTACATTGATTACATATATGAACTCTGTCAACAAATTGTTTTACAAAAACATCTTTTTCAGAAAGATTGTTCAGCATAGCGATTAGCCTTGTCGATTCTTCATCAGGAAAATGTGAACTAACAAGTGGAAATTCATACCCTATATGCGATTTGTGATTAATGATAGGTTGTAATTCTTTATTTCTTGTATATTGATATCTAAGTAATTTATTTATTATTCGGCTTTCAGTTGTTGAAGCCTCAATTACTTTCAGTTGATCTCTACGTTGAATTAAATTTTGTATTTTTTCTACAAGAGTTTGTTCGTTAATAATTGAAAATACTCCATCACTCAAATAGGTTGTAAAATCATCAACTACTGAGTATTGAGAATATATAAAAACAGGTACTAAATAAATTGATTCAATTAGTGAGTTTCTGATTTCTTTAATAAAATTCTTACAACCCTCATCATCAGAGTAATCTAAAATTAAAGCATCGCAAATTACAACATTTTTTATGTTTTGCAATTTGTAATCAGTAATCAAATAAATTTCTTTATTTGCTGAATTACTTAATTTTCTGCCGTTGATTTCAGAATACATATATTTTTTGTCGTGTATAATATTTCTCTAATTAACATACAAAAGTAATCGAAAACTCTTTAATATCGAAATAAATAATTCATTTTTATTGAAAAAAAATGCAAGTTGTTGAATATAAGCAAATAAATAACGTTTAATTGCTGTTAATGCAAACAGATGTATTATTATTTGCATGAAAATAGTTGAAATTTTAGTAAAAAATCAAAAAAATAAAATAAATTTGCAAAAAAAGAGTTATTAAACGAAAATTTTGCTTTGATTAGGAAAAATACATATTTATACGCATTGCTCTTGTTGCTTTTTTTTACTGTTGGATGTTCAACTAAAAAAAGTACTTTTACAAGAAGAGTTTATCATAATTTAACGGCTCATTACAATGCCTATTGGAATGGTAATGAGAGTTTGAAGGAAGGTGTAAAAGAACTTGCCACTTCCTCAAAGGATAATTATTCGAAAATTTTGCCTGTTTACCAGTTGGGAACCAAGGATGAAGCTCAAAAGGTTAATCCACAAATGGATAGAGCAATTGAAAAAGCTGCAAAAGTTATAAAAATGCATTCTATTTTTATAAAAGGCAAAGAACATATCAGATGGATAGATGATGCATATCTAATGATAGGGAAAGCTAATTATTACAAGCAAGATTATAGAGCTTCTATTAGAACATTTAATTTTATTTTGAGCCAATTTAAAAATAATTCTATTAAGTATGATGCCATGATTTGGTTGGCAAGAGCAAATAATCAAATTGGAGAGTATGGTATATCCCAGTCATTTCTCGATCAAGTTAAAAATAAAATTAATGAAGGAAATGCCCCAAAATACCTCGAAAGAGATATGAATATGGCTTATGCTGAGTTTTATATAAAGCAAGAAAATTACGAGCCAGCCATTGGATTTATAATTCCAGCCATTAGTCAAAATTGGAAAAAAGACACCAAAACTAGGTTAAAATATATATTAGCACAGATTTATCAGAAATCAGGAGAACTTAACAAAGCTTCTGAACTTTATAAAAAAGTAATCAAAAAAAATCCACCCTACGAAATGGCATTTAATGCCAAAATAAATTTGGCAATGTGTTATGATGCTAAAAGTGGCGATAGCAAAGATTTGATGAAAAAACTTACTAAAATGCTCAAGGATCAAAAGAACAAAGAATTTCTTGATCAAATTTATTATGCTATGGCTGAGGTTGCTATAAAAAATAAAGATTTTGAGAATGGTGTTAATTATTTAAAACTTTCTGTAAGTAATAGTGCTGGAAATAATTATCAAAAAGCAGTTTCAGCATTAAAGCTAGCGGATATTTATTTTGATTTACCAGATTATGAAAATGCTCAGGCTTATTATGATAGTACTGTAATGTTTTTGCCAAAAGATTTCCCAAATTACGAATTAATAAAGAGCAAAACGAATGTATTGAATGAATTAGTTAGAAACATTCAAGTAGTTAAGGTACAGGATAGTTTGCAAGCAATGGCGAAAATGAAACCAGATGCTAGAGATATGAAGATAAATAATGTAATTGCTCAGATTTTAAAAGAAGAACAATTGCAAAAAGAATTAGAAAATTCCAATAGGATGGCATTAAATGTTCTGCAACAAAATTCAAATCAACGACCAGGAGCTAATGCTCAAGGACAAAATGCGATGGGTGAATGGTATTTTTATAATCCATCTACAATGAGCTTTGGGTTTTCTGAATTTGGAAAGAAATGGGGGAAGCGAAAATTAGAAGACCTTTGGCGTATAAGTAATAAGCAAACTTTTGATTATGGTGATCAAAAAGCTGAATTGTCAGATGAGGAAAACTCAACAGATGCTGGAGATACATTGAAAAATGCGAATAATCCTAAAAATAAAAATTATTACTTAAAAAATCTTCCTCTTACCGATGAAAAAATGCTTAAATCAAAAGAGAAAGTTGAAGAAGCTTTGTTTAATACAGCCTATATTTATTATGAAGGTTTAAAAGATTTACGAAAATCTCAGGAAACTTACGACACGCTTCTTAATAGATTTCCCGAAGGTAAAAATACGCTTAAAGCATATTATCAGTTATATCGTATATTTAGTGATTTAAATAATACTACCAAACGAGATTATTATAAAGGCTTGATTCTTTCTAAATATCCTGAAAGTGATTATGCTAAAATTATTTCAGATCCAAATTATTACAAAGAGATTAGAGCAAAAAACAATGAAGTGAATTTGCTATATGAAGAAACTTACAAAGAATTTGTTTTAGGTAATTATAGTAAAGTGATTGCAGATTATCAGATTGCTACCGAAAAATTTAAAATCACCCCCATTTATCCTAAATTTGAATATCTAAAAGCATTATCTAAAGGTAAAATTTTTGGGAAAGATACATTGGTTAATGGTTTGAATAATTTGATATCAACCTATCCAAATCATGAAATTGTTCCTTTGGCACAAATGGTATTGGATTATTTAAAAAAAGGAGACATAAGTTTATCAAGTGGTCAAATAATTGCCGAAAGCAATGATAAATCTAAAAATAAAAATAATAAAAAGGCAGAAAAAGAAAAAGTTTCAAAGGAAAATAAAGTAGAAAAAGAGAACGAAAAGCCTAAAACAGATTTGACAAATACTACTATTAATAAAGCTGATACCACAAAAATTGTACTGCCAAAACAAGAACCAAGTATCATGTCTGCTTATAATTTTAACGAAGTTTCGCCCCATTTTTTTATTTTATTGATAGATGCCAGTAAGGTAAATATTAATGTTTTAAAAATTAAAATTTCTGATTTCAATCGCAAATTTTATTCATCTTCAAATTTAGAAATTAATAGTTTTATTTATAATCAAAATACTCATATTATATCAGTTACTCAATTTTCGACTGCTGATGATGCCTTAATTTATTATAAAGCTATCAAAGCCAATGATTATATCTATTCGTCAATATCAAATGCAAATCCTATAGATAATGTTATCTCAAATACAAATTTTAATGTATTAATGAAATTGAAAGATATAGAAGGATATCAGAGTTTTTTCAATAGTATCTATTTAAAAACTAAATAGGAAATAGAAAAATTTTGTTTTTTAATAAAAAAGATGTAGGTTTGTATTTTGTTTATAATTTAAAAAATCAGAGTAATGGCAAAAGTTAATGAAATTGATTCTTCCTCTATTAATATATTGGGAGCTGGAACATTAGTTAAAGGTGAGATAAGTGCAAATGGCGATTTCAGAATTGATGGTACCTTAATTGGAACAATAAATGCTAAAGGGAAACTTGTAATTGGTGCAACTGGTTCTGTAGAGGGTGAAATAGTATGCCAAAATGCAGATTTTTCGGGAAGTGTAAAAGCTAATGTTAATGTGTTGGAAATGTTGTCATTAAAAAGCACTTCCAAGCTAATTGGTGATATTACAGTCAATAAACTTTCTATTGAGCCTGGTGCTCAGTTTTCTGGATCATGTAATATGAATAGTGGAAAGAATAACAATTTGTTCAACTCTAAAAATGAAACTGAAAAATCCTAAAAATTCTCTTAATGATTACGTAAAGTATTCATCTATAGCTTTCCAAATGATTTTTATAATTTTGGTAGGGGTATATATAGGTATTAAGCTTGATGAATTTTTTACAAATGGATTGCCAATTTTTACTTTAATTTTTTCATTGTTATCTGTTTCATTGGCTATATTTTATGTTATTAAAGACTTTATAAAAAAATAATGAACCTTATCTTTCAAAAATTTATAAAGAAACTCATAGTATTTACTATGGTTCTTTTTGCAGTTGCATTATTATCAAAATTTTTATTGCCAATTTCATTTGTTACACCTGCTCTTTTATATTTGATACCTTTGTTTTTTTCAATTACATTATTAACACATTACCTGCTTCTTAAAGGTTCTGAAAAAAGTTTTGCAAAGTTTACTACCAATTATATGTTAGTTACTTTTTCTAAATTAATGTTGCTTCTGATTGTTTTGTTATTATATGTTTTTACACACAAATCAGATGCTATTCCATTTATTATTAGTTTTTTCCTTTTATATATTTTGTTTGCGGTATTTGAGGCAATTGAATTACAGGATTTTAAAAAATAATTTTTTTCTTTAAACTTTTTTACTTTTCAATACTCTAAGTAAAAATAATAAATAAATATGTATATGAAGACTTTAAGATTTGTTGGATTAATTCTGATTTTACTTATTAGCAATTTTACTTTTGCTCAACAAGAAATGCAGAATACAAAATCACCTGAAGAAAGAGCAAAAAATCAGACAAAATTTTTGGCAAAAGCTTGTAATTTAACAGAAGATCAGCAGTTAAATGTTGAAAAAGTTCTTTTAAACTCTATTGAAAAATTGAAGGTATTGCGATCAACTAAACCAACAAAGCGTGGTGAAAAGTTAGCGGAAATACAGGCTGTAAAAGAAAATCAGAATTTAGAGATCAAAAAATTACTTTCTGACGAACAATATCAAAAATATTTGGAAATTATTGAAAAACAAAAAGAAAAAATAAAAGTAAATAGAACTGAGAATAGGAGAGAAGCTATGGAAGGTATTGAAAATTAAACGATTGTTTTTAACCAAATTAAGTTATTAAAAAAACAAAAAAAAGCATTTTAATTTAAAAATATTGTTTAAATTTGCACTTCAAAATATTATAAATTTAAATTTAAAAAAAATCATGAAAAAATTTTACATTTTATTAGCGATCTTATTTATCGGAAAATTTTCATTTTCACAAGTGTTTTTTGAAAATTTCCAAGGTGGTAGTATGCCATCAACTTTCACATTAATTAATGATAACAACACTCCTCATGCTAATATAGCATCTTTGTTTCCAACAGCATGGAGTGTTTTAGCTCAACCAGGCGATACTGCAAATAAAGTAGCTGGAAGTCCTTCTTGGTTTACATCTGTAGTTGCTGCTGATCGTTGGTTAATTACTCCAGCAATCACTTTACCTGCAGGTTCTAATTTAGCATTAACTTTCAGATCAAAAGCTCAGGATTTTGATTATAAAGATGGTTTAAAAGTGAAAATTTCAACAACTGGTATTAACAAAACTGATTTCACTATCAATGCTTATGCTTCAGCTGAAGAAGATACAGCTTTTTCAACTAAATCTTATTCTTTGCAATCATTAGCTGGACAAACTATCCGTGTTGCTTTTATTCAACAATCAACTGATATGTTCTTTGTTTTTGTAGATGATATTAAAGTTGCTCAACCATCTTCAATTAATGATATTACAGCAGAAAACAACACTATCAGTGTTTATCCTAATCCTGCTACAGATTTTATCACAGTTAATTCTATTGCAACTATTAAATCTGTAAAAGTTTACAATACAGTTGGTCAAGTTGTAATTGAAAAATTAGTAAAAGACAATGTAGCTAAAATTGCTATTTCTGAATTAAAATCAGGTGTTTACTTTGTAGCAACTGAAACAGAAAAAGGTATTGTTACTAAAAAAATCAATGTTTTATAATTAAAACTTTTTGATAAAAAAAAGAGGCTGTTTCAATTTTGTAACAGCCTCTTTTTTTATATATGCATCAGATTACAGCCTCTGATATCACTGTTGTCGAACCTTCCCGAAATTTCAAAACTTCCATCTTCAAAATGGATTCCTAAATCTTGAGTGGCTATAAAGCTGCATGATTCTATATTTGCCAAATCAATTATATTAATTCCTCCAGTTTTATTGTTGTCGAGTATTGAGAATGGATCATTTGTTTCGCGTATTAGTATTTTCATCCATTTTGGGGCATAAAATCTGCCATTTTCTTTTGAGTAGGCTTGGGATAAGAGTTCTGTCATCCCATATTCGCCGTGTATTGTATTTACTTTAAATGCTGTTTTAAGTGTATTATGCAATTCTTCTCTTATCATTTCTTTGCGTCTTCCTTTCATCCCTCCAGTTTCAAAAATAATAGCTTCTGGAATATTTACCGGAAACTTTTCGGCTAAATCTAAAAGTGCATAAGTAACTCCAAATAAAATTGTTTTTTGTTTTTTTTCTTTTAAATCTATGAGTTTATTTGCCAGATTTTCTAAATTATACAGATAAAATCCACTATCATTATTTTGGGTAGCTGTAATTAATTTATTTATCATATATATAAGTGATGAGTTTTTTTGTTCCTGATAATTTGGCAAAAGTGCAATGAGACAATAATTTGCTATGTTTCCAAAAAATGTTTCAAAACTTTTCAGAAAACTTTTTTCATAGAGATTAATATTTGAGATGTAATGCCTACTTCTTGTCATTCCGCTTGTACCACTGCTTTCGAAAAATATTTCAGGGATTATGTTGCTGCTTAATATCTTATGGGTTTTAAAGAACTCTATTGGTAGAAACGGAATGTTTTTATAATGATTTATTTCTGATATTTTGAAATCATTAATATCAATAAATTGTTTATAAATATGATTATTATTATATTGGTAACGAAATATTTCGAGTGCAATTTCGTTAAATTCAGTGTCGTTCTGAATTCCGAATATTTTATTTTTTAAAGTATTTAATTGCATTCCTAATGATTGTTTAAGTTATTTTTGTAATTTTATGCCTTTAACTGAGTGAGCTAAATAGGACTAATAATCAATTGTAATCATTATGTTTTTGAAATTTATGTCAAAATTATACTTTATTCTTGTAATAATAGCAATTTTTGGAATTTTTTCTTGTTCAAAAGAAAAGGAATATCCGGTAGTACCTGTAATTGAATATAAAAGTTTTATTAATGATGTTACTGATCAGAAGGGATATTTGGTGATTTCATTTACTGATGGCGATGGTGATATAGGCTTGTATTCCGATCAGGTTTTTCCACCTTTTGATTCTACAAGTATTTATCATTACAATTTATATATTAATATTTTTGAGAAGATTAACGGTTTATATAAACCTTTTGTGGTTTTTAATCAGAATACACAACAAAACGATACGATAGTGTTTAAATATCGCATACCTTATATTGTACCTGTAAGCGCTAATGGTTCGGTTAAAGGAGAGTTTACCACTAAATTGGATGTTGACCTAATGCAGCCTTATTTGCATTCGGATACAGTAAAATTTGAAATTTTTATTTATGACAGAATGTTGCATAAAAGCAACACTGTTACGTCAGCGGAATTGTATTTTTAAATTAAATAAATAATAGATATGTCTTTAATAAAAGTGATAGAAAAAGAAGAAGCTACAGGATTTGTAGGTGAAATTTATCAACGGATGATAGATTCGATGGGGTTTGTACCCAATGCGTTTAAGATTTATAGTTCGAGCGAACATGTCTTGGGACAACAGGTTAATAACCTGAATTATTATTTCAAACATCCAAAAATTGGAGGAAAGTTGATGGCTTTTATTCGCTTGATGGTTTCGGAACAGGAAAAGTGTGAATATTGTGTTGGGATGAATGCAGGTATTTTGTTTCAATATGGGGTTTTTCCTGATATGCTGAAGGATATTTTGGAAAATCCTGAAAATGTTCCTTTGGAAGATAATGAAAAAGCAATGTTGTTTTTTGTATTGAAAGTGGTGAAAGATTCAAATTCAATTACAAAAGAGGATGTTGAAAAATTGCATGTTTTAGGATGGGAAGATAAGGAAATTTTGGAAGCAACTTATCATGGTGCAACTCAAGTGGCTGCCGATATGATTTTTAATGCTTTTAAAATTGATATTGATGCATAATAATTAATTCGGTTTAAAATAAAAAGAGGTTGTTGTAAAAGGCAACCTCTTTTTTGTTTATAGTTTTAAAGCATTACACTGGCAGAATTTAACACAAATATGATGAATTTTTAATAACAATGCTGTTTCGTGTGGTATTACATATTTCATTTCGGTAACATTATTAATTTTGAGGTAAGTAAAAGGTTGTGAATAAAAAAGCCTGAAAAACAACAGTTTTTCAGGCTTTTTAAGTATAACTAAGTCAGATTATTTGCTTATGATAATTTTTTCGTAAGAATTAAAACTATTGGTTTCAACCTTAATCATATAAATACCCGAAGCAAGATTATCTGCATTAATATTAATGTTGTTGATACCCATGCCAAATTGTTTGTCGGCAATTAATCTGATAAGTTTGCCTTGTAAATCATATAAGCCAACTTTTACATTTTCAGTTTTATTCAAACTGAACGTAATTGTAGAATTACTGCTGAATGGATTAGGATACACATCAATCTGGTTTAAAGTAGCTGCTTTAGGATCAATACCGCTGAAATTATTTATGAATCTCATATCGCTAACATTGATCGCAAAATTCTGATAAGTAGAATTATTACCTTTTTTCACAAAAACTACCGAAACAGCATCATTCAAATCCAGGTTGTGCTGACCTTGCGCATTGGCAAACTGCGAAATCGGGATTTTGAAATTATTCGCAATATTATAATCCAGATTTACAGTAGTTTTATACTGATCGTTCCATGCTGAAATGCCTGCTTTGCTAATAATTACATCAAAACTACCCGAACCCAAAGCTGTAAACTCAAGTTTATTGTAATTAGTTAGATTAACAGACTTGTTACCAACTCTCAACACTCTATATAAAGAAGCATAAGTTTTAACTGAGCCTTCCAAGTTTGCATTACGTCCCAAATTAAAAGCACCAGATAAAGGAGGGTTAAACTGAGTAGAAATACTAAAATCAGAGATTACCGCACCAGTTTCGTCAAACTCTCTACCCCAAGGCCCATCAGCAAAATACAATACGTCTTTAGCCTGAGAGGAATTATTACTTAAACTGAAACCAATATCAAAAATGTTTCCTGTAGGAACTGATACATTACTATTGTAAGCGTTAGGAATAGGACTTGAGTAATTGAATGGGAATCTTAATCCATCTTCAACAATTGCTTTGTTTCCATCAAGCGTAATTGCAGAAGCACCATCGGAATTAACCAAGTTCATATCCAAATTACCTTCTTTATAATTTCCGCTTTGTACATAAACTTTTGGAAACTCAGGTAAAGAAGTAATGCTTTTTTTGTAAACAACATTATAGCCCATAAAACTAATTCTATCCAATAATCTGCCAACCAATTCAATCGTTTGTTCTTTGTTAATTGTCCATACCTGGAAGTTAAGAACAGCATGATTACCAGTAGGATTGTATTGTTCCAAATCCCAAGCATTATCAATATAATAAGTATTACCGCTTTTGTATGCAATAAAGCTAACTGTAAGGTCTTCGTTTCCGTTATCCTGTACAATGTTAGCCATAATAAAAGGAATTTCTTTAATATAAACATGGTTTATACTTTTCAGATTTCCACCATCTAATCTATCGCAAACCATTTTGGTATGTTCGTAAACTGTGCCAACATTAGAAGCAATAGCCAATATAGCAGCTTTACGTTTTACATTATCGAAATAGTCAACCGCAACAACTTCAATGGCATTGCTAATTCCAATTAAATCAGAAGGTGTAGTAACCAAAGCAGGCGTATTTGTTGGTCCAATCATTGGTATAAAGTTAATCATTTCAGTAGATTGTGTACCTTTAGCTTTAACTGCTACCACTGATGCAGGCGAGAATAATTCCAGTTTTTCAGGATGATCGTACATGTCATTTCTTTCTTTGTGGCGTAAGAAGTTACGCAAACCAACTTTAGAAGCCAAATTACCATTACTTTCTAAACCACCATCATTTCCACCAGATGATTTGGTAACAGTAACATTAGCAAAATCTTTGTTGTTATACAAATTAGAATCTGGATTATTATGACTGATGATATAAGCATAATTTTCAGCAGAAGTGTCAACTTTAGCTTTAACATAAAGTAAAGCAGAATCAAGTGAATTTAAAGTTGCCAAAGTCCAAAGTCCACTTACATGATCATAATTCCCATAAGAAGCTATAGCCGAAACATAGGATAGTTGAGAAGGTAAAGTATCTAAAACAACTATATTTGTTGCATTGAAAATAGGACTATTGTTTTTAAGAACAATAGTGAAAGTTACAGTATCGTTTTTAAATATACTATCGTTAATCAACGGATTTGGATCAGTAAGTTTTTTTGTTACACTCAAATCGATGTAATGAGGTACTGGAGTTACAGTAATTATCAAATCAGCAGTTGCAGTTCCGCCAAATCCATCAGAGATTGTATAAGGAATATTTGGAACAACACCACTCCAGTGAGTTGCAGGAGTAAATGTATAACTACCATCAGAATTAATGATAATCGTTCCAATACCTGGAATGTTTACTAAAGTTCCTACTGGATAGCTAATGCCACCAACTATAAAATTTGTAACCACTAATGGGTCATTATCTGGGTCGCTATCATTTAGTAATATATTTCCACTTACAGCAGTATTTTCAGGTGTTGAATTCGTATCATTAATAGCAATAGGTATGCAATTGATAAGTTGTAATGTTACTTCAGAAGTACTAGGCGTACAGCTGCCATTGCTAATAGTCCATTTGAATATGTAATTACCGTAAACTAAATTAGAAACACTTGTCATCGGATTACTTAAACTCCCGAATGTAGCTGTTGTTGGTCCAGAAACCTGACTCCAAGTTCCAATTCCAATAATAGCATTATTTGCTGATAATGAAGTTGATGTTTGACTTTTGCAGAAAGATTGGTTACTTCCAGCATCTGCAATTGTCGGTAATTCAACATTATTGATAGTAACATCAGTTGAAGAAGGAGTGCAATTTGTATTAGAAATAGTCCATCTGAAAACATAAGTTCCAGTAATCATATTTGTTACAGAAGTATTGTTTAAAGCAGAATTGGTAATTGTTGGCGTATTAGGACCGCTAATTAACGACCAAGCACCAGTTCCAACAGTTGGAATATTTCCGTCAAGATTTGTAGTAGTAACATTACAAAGGTTTTGAGTTGCACCTGCATTTGCAATGGTTGGTAATTGATTATTAGTTATTGTAACCTGATTTTCAGAAGCAGTACAAACACCATTGCTGATAGTCCATTTAAAGATGTAAGTGCCATTAGTTAAGTTGGTTACATCTGTATTGAATAAACTTGCATTTGTAAATAAAGGTGTATTAGGACCACTTACCATTGTCCATGAACCGTTTCCAATTGCAGGATTGTTTCCGCTTAAAGAAACAGAAGTCGCATTACATAAATTTTGAGCAGTTCCAGCATCTGCAATAGTAGGATTTGCTGATACATTAATTGTAACTAATGAAGATGATGAACTACAATTTCCATTGCTAATTGTCCATTTAAAGACATAAGACCCTTGAACTAACCCTGTTATTGTTGTATTTTTCGAATTTGGGTTAGTTATTGTAGCAGTATTTGGACCACTTTCTTGCGACCATAAACCTGTTCCAACGCTTACTGTATTAGCAGACATTGTGGCTGATGTAGCACAAATGTTTTGGTTGTTTCCAGCATTAGCAATAGTAGGTAAAACATAATTGGTTATGGTAACATCAGATGTAACCGGTGTGCAATTTCCATTTGAAACAGTCCATCTAAATACATAAGTTCCTGTGGTTGCGCCTGTGATAACTGTATTTGGTGATGATGGAGTAGTAATGGTTGGCGTATTAGGACCACTTATTTTTGTCCAATTTCCGGTACCGTAAATAGGTGTGTTAGCTGACATTAGGAACGAATTTGTATTACAATATTCCTGATTACTACCAGCATTGGAAACGGGTTGTCCGTAAACAGTAAAGTTCACATTGTCAGTAGAAGTACAGAAGTTATTACTTGTTTGCCAAATGAAATTATATGTGCCAGGCAAAACATTTGTTACGCTTGATGTAGGGCTGTTATTGTTGCTAATATTAATTATTGGACCACTTGTTTGAGTCCATGTTCCAATACCTTGTGAAGGAGTGTTTCCTGTTAAATTAAAAGTTGTAACATTACATATTGTTTGATCTGAACCAGCAATAGCCATTGTTGGAATATCAGAAACAACAACATCAACAGTATCCTTGCTTGAATTACAGATTCCGTTGTTAATTGTCCAAATAAACGAATAATTTCCTGGCACGGTTCCCAATATATAAGAATTTGGGGAATTAGGTGAAAGTATATTTGTAGTTACGGGACCTGAAAGCTGGCTCCATTGTCCAATACCAAGACTTGGATTGTTTGCATTTAAAGCAAGTGGCGTAAACAGGCAGTTATTTATATCTGAACCTGCATTTGCAGTTGTTGGATTTTGGTAATTTGTAATAATTACTTGGTCTGTTGACGAACATGGCGAAAATGATGTTGTCCAATTGAAAATATATGTACCATTTATTAAATTGCTAACTAAAGTACTAGGACTTGTTTCATCTGTAAAAACAGCAGTATTAGGTCCACTAAACTGTGTCCAGTTTCCTGTTCCGATGCTTGGTGTATTTCCCTGTAGATTTAAAGAAGATGTATTACACAAAAGCTGATCAACCCCTGCATTTGCATTGGTTGGTGGTTGATTTACAATCAATTTAACTGTATCTTTTTTAATTGGACAAATACCACTGCTAATATTCCATTCAAAATTATATTCTCCAGGAATTAAATTGTTAATATTTGTGTTTGGAAGGATTGGAGAAACAATATTGGGTGTATTTGGGCCATTAATTAAAGTCCAGTTACCAAGACCATTTGAAGGTAAATTTGCAGACATTAACGTTGAATTTGTACAAATTGCATTCTGATCAAAACCTGCATTTGCATTTGTTGGTACAGCATAATTTCTTACTATTACTTGATCAGAATTGCTACAAGTATAATTACTTATTTTGTAGACAAAAACATAAGTTCCAGCTGTAGATGCTGTAAATATTGCATTTGGTGAATTGGCATTTGGTTTAAAATTTCCGCCAGAAGGTCCTGAAAGTTTTGTCCATGTTGCTGTGCCAAAAATGGGTATATTCCCAGATAATAGGATGGTATCTTCGTTGCAATAAGATAAATCTGAACCTGCATTTGCTACAGTTGGAGGAGCGTATAAATTAACTAACATAGTATCTTTACTTGTACATCCAGGTGCATTTATAGAATATAAGAAACTATAAGATCCTGTTATTAAGTTTGATGCAGTTGCAGTATTTGTTGATGTAGTTGTAATTAGAGATGTATTAGGTCCGCTAATTTGCGACCATGTTCCTGTGGAGGGATTTGTACCACTTAAATTGACTGTAGTAGTAGCCTCGCAATAATTTTGGTCTATGCCTGCATTGGCTGGTAATACAACAGATATTGAAACATTATCTGAATTACTTGGGCAGAATGGACCACTATAACTTGACCATTTAAAAACATAAGTACCTGTTATCAATCCTGTTACTTTTGTTTTTGGGTTATTTGCATTTAAAAAAGTGGGTGTGTTTGGTCCACTTACAAAAAGCCAAGTTCCTGTTCCTGTTGTGATTATATTAGCATCTAAAGAAGTAGTATCATAACCGCAAACGGAGAAGTCCAAACCTGCATCTGGAACTGTTGGTGGATTTGTAACGTATATTTTTACAGTATCTGAATTTGCTGGGCAAGCATTATTTGATACTGTCCATAAAAAGTTATAAACTCCATTTGTTAATCCTGAAACATTAGCATTGTTTAAACTTGAATCATTAATTGTGGCTCCACCATTACCAGATAGTTGCGACCATGTTCCAGTTCCGATAGAGGGAATATTACCCAGTAAGTTAGCAGAATTTCCGCAAATTTGCTGGTCACTTCCCGCATTGGCTGTTGTTGCAGGTGAAGAAATTGTAATTATAACTGTATCTCTTGTTGGATTACATGCTCCAACTGATAATAATGACCATTCAAAAGTATATGTTCCATTAGATAATCCTGTAACAGTTGTATTATTAAGATTTGGGTTTGTAATTGTTGCAGAATTTCCACTTATTTGTGTCCAAGTTCCGGTACTAGTTCCTGGATTATTTCCGGCTAAAGTTGTATTGGTTGTTCCTGCATTTTTACATTGGTCTGGTCCTGCATTTGATTGAATTGGTCCAGTAATATTGTTTGTTGTTACTATCATAGTATCTGTGTTGAAACTACAAGCATTTTGTATTTTCCAAATAAATTGATATGTAGTATTTGCAGCTAAACCATTTACAATTGCATTTGGTGAATTTACATCTGAAAAACTTATTCCGGAAGAAGGAATAACAGACCATGAACCTACTTCGTTTAGTAAAGGATTATTACCATTTAGGTATAAAGGTGTATTTGCACAAGATGTTACATCAGGTCCTGCATTTGCTTGCGATGGATTAGCTGAAACTACAACAATGGTTACATCAGATTGTTGTGTTGAGCAATAAGGTCCTGCGGTAATTAGCCAACGAAATTTGTAGATTCCGCTTACCATGTTTTTTATTGGTGAATCAAATTTATTAACAGAATCTATTGTTGCAGTATTTGGTCCACTTACCTGTGTCCATGAACCTATACCTACATATGGTAGATTCCCTGCAAGGGCTGTTTGTGTAATATTACAAGCAAGAATTTGTTTTGTTCCTGAATTCGATCCAGTTGGGTTTGCTGATACAATAACGGTTACATCATCAAAAACGGTATTACAACTTGGTCCGGTACCTGAAGATTTTTTTAGTCTAATTACATAAGTTCCCGAAACTGTTAATCCGTTTATCGTTAATGGAGATCCACTTGCATTAGCATAATTAGTTGGAATTGTGTTGTATGTTGGTGTTTTTGGTCCACTTATAATACTCCATTGTACTGTACCTCCACCGCTGGTTGTATATGGAATAAAAGCAAAAGTTTGTCCACAAGGTAATATCGTTTGATCTACTGAAATATCAATACTTGCAGGAGGAGAATAACTGAGTGTTGTCGTATTGCTTGATGAACATCCCGTTAATGAATTCGTAATTGTATATTTAAAACCATAACTATTGCTTCCGTTTAAGCCTGTTATATTTGTTAAGGGGTTTGTGGGATTTTCAATAACTACACCTGCTGGACCGGATGTTTTTGTCCACAATCCGGTTTCATTTGTATATAATGGAGTTGTGGCTGTTAATAAAGCTGATGTTCTTCCATCGCAAAACGCAGGGATAGAATTAATTGAAACACTTGTAACATTTGATGTAGCTGGTGGTACAATTATTTGAACAGTATCTGCTCCATTTGCGCAAGGACCACTAACTGACCATAGCAATTTGTATGTTCCTTCTATTAATCCAGTTACATTGGTAGTGTTACTATTTGGGCTTACGATAGTTGGAATACTAGGACCAGTTAAAAGTGTCCATGTCCCAATTTGTCCATCAATTCCACTCCCTCCAAAACTAGCCGTCATACTAGTGGTTTGTGTGCTTGAATAGCAATTAGTCATGATTTTATCTGTTCCTGCATTTACAGGACTTACACCTCCTCGGTTTGTAATAATCATGGTATCTCTTGATAAACAGCTATTTGTGTTATTTATAGTCCAAACCATTTTGGTTACACCCGATTTGGTTGCATCTAAGTTGTATGCAGAAGTTGGAGCTAATGAATTACTTACTGTAACGCCATTGTTTGTACCTGTTACCAGCCAAGAGCCAGTTTCATTTACTCCAACAGAATTTGCTGACATTAACCCAGCAGGGCTTCCTGGGCAAATGGTTTGGTCAGGTCCTGCATTTGACTGAGTTATAGGTTTTACAGTATAAGTAACATCATCATATGTTAGAGTTCCATCCAAACATTTGGTTGTAATCCTAAATTTATAGACTGTGTTTCCTACATGTCCCGTAACTGCTGTGGTTAATGCATTGGGCGACAATATATTTAAGGTTGGTCCACTAATTTGTGACCATGTTGTTGTCCCACTTCCGTAAAATAATCCTGCTTTTTGTCCTACTAATAGGAGAGGCTCATTTGCACATAAAGTAAAGTCAATATTTGCATTAACTGAACAATTTTGTGCTTTTGCACTATTTCCCATTGTAAATATCAAAACTAAAGTAACAAAAAAATACTTTAGTGTGTTGATGATGAACAAATTACTTTTTTCTGAAAAGTAAACATTTGTTTTCATAAATTATTATTTTAAATGTAATTCAACCTAATTTAACACAAAGGTAATTAATAAGTTCACAGTGTTTGTTTTATTTCTGTTAATTTATTAACAATTTTGTTTTAATGATTATTGCATACAAATTATGTGCAAAGGTATAAAAATAAAGTCAATTTGTGTGTTGTTTTTAATAGGTGAAATGTAAATAATTGATATGTTATTGTTTGTGAATTATAGTTTTAAATAGAAAATTAAATTGTGATATGTTTTCATGAAAAATTATCAATCATTAAAATGTTAATTAGGGAATAATTTCTCAATTCAGGACATTTTAATAGTTATCTGCTAATCCACTCAGCTGGATTTAATTTACTGTTGCCCTTCCATATTTGAAATTGAAGTATGGTTTTGTCATCATCATCATTGGTTGAAATTAAACCAATTCTTTGCTTAGTATTTACTTTTTCGCCTCTTCTAACATACACAGCAGCCAAATTTGAGTAAACTGATAAAAAATTTCCATGTCTGATAATTACCACGTCATTTCCATTAGGTCCAGATATAACAGCAGTTACATCACCGTTAAAAATGGCTCTTGCTGTTGCTCCTTTATTGGTTGTTATATCTATACCATCATTATTAATTACAATACCTGGTAATTCGGGATGAGAATGATTGCCAAAAGTACTTGAAATAATACCTTTTTCTGAAGGCCATGGTAGTTTTCCTCTATTTGTGGCAAAGCTATTTGATAAAGCCATTTCTTCAGGCGTATCAGTTAGAATTTCTGAAGTGGTTTTTGCCTTTACTTCTTCTTTTTCTGATTTGCTAGGATTGCTTGTGTTTTTTTCTGGTTTTACTTTATTTACTGCCCTTAATTTTGAAGCTTCTTTCGCTTTTCTTACTTCTTCTGCAATAATATATTCAATATCTTTTTGTAATTTTTTCGCTTCTGATTCTTTTTTTCTTAAGGTTTTTAATAATTCTTTTTCTGTTTTTTGTAGTTGTTGTACGGCTTTGTTTTTTGTTTCTTGCTCATAAGTTAACTGATTTTTCTCAATTTCATTATTTTCTAACAATTGATTTTGGCTTTGTTTCTGACTTAATAATTCTAGTCTTTTTTGAGATAATTCAGATTGTTTATTTGTAATTAATTGAGCCTGAGCTTTTCTGTATGAAGCATATTGTTTGTAATATTTTACTCTTTGGAAGGCTTGATTGAAATTTTCTGAAGCAAAAATAAACATCAAAATATTATTTGAACCCCTGTTTTTATTTGCAGCAATTATCATTCTCGCATATTCAGTTTTCAAGTTTGATAAGTCATTTATTAGTTTTTCTACCGAATTTTGGGTATAATTAATTTCAGTATTTATTACATTAATTTCTTGGTTAATATTTGTAATTAATTCTTCTCTTTTATTGATTTGATTTTTTAATACAATTAGTTGATTCAAAGAATTTTGCTTGTCTTTTTTTGTTTCTTTAAGTAATTGGTTTGTAAAACGGATTTCTTGTTCAATCTTTTTTTTATTTTCTTGTAATTTTTTTTTATCGTTTTGCGATTGTGCAGATACAAAGCATATTATAAAAATTATTGAAACAATAATGCTTTTTATTTGTCGTTTATATTGAATAGTATGATATTGCATTCCGTTTTTTCTTGAACGTCAAAATTAAAAAAAAAAAATCATTTTGGAATTATTCTTTCATAATTTTCAGGTATTTTAAATGGGAAACTTAATTCTTCATTCAGATTAACCTTTGAATATTCTAATTTAATTCCAATAACTTTTTCTGAAATTATTGAAATTTGTAATATTTTTGCTAGTAATTGATTGTTAATGTTCTCAAAATCAGAATATGAAATTTTTAACTTGTTGTTTTCTTTAACTTCTTTTACATTTAAGTTGATTATTTTATAAGTTTTTGGATTAATTTCTATATTTTGCACAAGTATTTTTAGTTTTTCATTTTCGTTTCTAATATATTTTTTTAATTTATGTCTATTTATTGTGTTTAATTGAAAGTTTTCTCCATCGAAACTGGTTTTAAATTTATTTTTTTCATAATATTTAAAATCATTTCCAACTATAAATGCTTGTAACATATCAAAATCTACGGTTGAATTAATAAATCGATTGATATAGTTGAAATCTGATTTGAAATAATTATTATCCATTCTGTTGATTACAAATATGCTATCTTGTGTTATAAGAATACGTGCACCTTCAATCGAAAATTTTGAAATTGAAATCCATATTAAGCTATCTTTTCTAATTCTAATTTGTCCACTAAATGAGGTGTTGTTGTTATCTGTTTCATAATCTGCTGTAAACTTTGCCGATAGCCATTCAAAGTTAAATTGGTTTTCAGTCATTTTATTAATAATACTATCTGAAACCAATACTGTCTTTATTTGAATTGTATCAGCAATTGCTCGATTTGGTGTGCTAGAAATTGTTTTCTGAGATTTACAAGAAAGCAGTGAGAGTGTTGATAGTAAGTAAATTATAAGCCAAAAAAGTTTCGATTTATTCATATAATTTCTTTTCATCTATTTTTTTTTGCAAATATTCTGACCCATTACCCTTTTGTTTTGCCTTTAGCCAGTATTCCAATGCTTTACTAGTATCTCCTAACTTATAATAAATATCACCTAAATGTTCGAGAATGATATCATTTTCATTTCCTCCATTTTCCAATGATTTGAGAATCCATTTTTTAGCTTCTTCATATTTACCTAATTTGTAAAACACCCAAGCATAAGTATCTTGATATGAGGCATTATTTGGTTCAAGAATATTTAATTTTCGCCCCATTTGTTCAGCTTTATCTAAATCTTCATTTTGCAACGATAGATAATAAGTATAATTGTTTAAAACATAAACATTGTCTGGGTCAATTTCCAGATTTTTGTTAAAAGCCTTGAATGCTTTGTCGTAATTTTTGTTTTTGTATTGTATATCTCCAATATAAGTATAAAATTGAGATAGTAATTTATCGTTATCAACTACTAATTTTGAACCTATTTCCAATTTTTCTATAGCTGTTGTAAGTTTATTTGATTGAAAGTGTGCAATACCTGTAAACAGATACAAAAGTGGTTGTTCTGGGAATAGTTCTATTGCCCTTTCTCCTTCATTAACTAATGAAATTGTGTCATTAAGCTCTGAGTTTATAATTAAAACGGTTTCCCAAATTTCATATTTACTGCTATCTATTTTATTTACTTTTCTAAAAGCTTCGCGTGCTTTTTCAAATTTTTTATCTCTGTACAAAAAATCTCCTAAAATAGAATAAGCTTTTGCATCATTAGGATGTGTTTTTACTAAAATTTCAGAAAGTTCAAATGCTTGTGATTTTAATTCGTTGTATATTTCTGTAATAGAGTAATATGATAAGAGAATTTGAATTTTTGTGTCTATTTCTAAATTTGGGTTTGCAAATCCTTTTTTTAGTTCCTGATATGATTTTTCTTTATTTCCAGTTTCTCTGTAATAACTTGCTAATGAAATATGTATAAATTTATCATTAGGTTCTTTTTCTTGTATTTTTAAATAATAACTTAGTGCCTTATCGTAGTTTTTTTTGTTCATATGCATTTCTGCAAGCATTGCTAAATATTTGATTTCGTTGGGAAATGCTTTTGACAAATTTTCTACCTCTGCAACCGCTTTATCAAATTTGTTTTGAGATAAATATATTTTTTGTTTTTGTAAAGAAACACCTTCCGAAATACCTGTTTTCTTTTCAATTAAATCGTATATTTTTATTGCTTCAGTGTAATTATTGTCATAAAGAAAAGCATTGGCATAATCATAGTAATAATCAATATTTTCTGGGTTCTTCTTAACAATGTTTTGCCAGACATTACAAGATTCTTTAAATTTTTGATTTGCTTTATATAAATCAGAAAGTAAAATCTGAAACCAAATATTATCAGGGTTTAAATCAGAAGCTTTTTTAGCATACAAGAGAGCTTCTGAATTTTTGTTTTGCGATTGATAAATGCGAGCAATTTCATACAATGCAGCTGAATAATCAGGATCTTTATTTATTACTGTTAAAAAAAGTTCAAGTGCATTTTTATAATTGCCTAAAAGTTTTTCTTTATTTGCATCAATAAATATTCCGTCTAAAACAAGTTTTTGAGATGTAACTGTTTGTGTTTTATTTTTTGAAATAGAACTTTTATTTTCAGCTACTTTGCAAGAAAAAGCTGAAAAGAAAAGGATAAACAGTATATAAAATGTTTTATTATTAAAAGTCATTTGCAAAGCGCATTGGTTAGTATTGTTTATAACAAAAAAGATTAATAAACGATTTTAGTTTATAATTATTGTATTTATGCTTTAAATATTGTAATTAATAGTAGTAAAGTCACCAATGCTCAATTCGTTTATATCTCCCTTATATTCAACAAAATTACCAATCATTGAATTGTCGATATTGGCGTTTTTTATTTTTGAATTGGTTTGAATAATAGTATCAGTAATAATTGAATGGCTAATTATTGAATTTTCTCCTATAGAAACATATGGACCAATAATACAATTGGTAATTTGAACATTTTCACCAATAAAGCATGGGTTGTTAATTATAGAATTGGTAATTTCAGCAGTATCTGAAATTAATTTATCTCCATTACTATTTATTAATAATCTGCGATTTGTAATAACAGTAGCATCTTTATTACCACAATCCAGCCATTCATTAACTTTTCCTACCGAAAATTCTGTGCCTTTTTCCATCATATTTTGCAAAGCATCAGTAAGTTGGTATTCGCTCCCTTTAATAATGTTGTTGTCAATTAAATATTGTAATTCATTTTTTAAATATTCACCATCTTTAAAATAATAAATACCTATGATGGCTTTATTTGAGATAAATTCTTTTGGTTTCTCAATAAAATCAGTTATAATTCCATTTTCATTGGTTTTTACAACTCCAAAAGCACTCGGATCATCAACTTCATGTACCCAAATAATACCATCTTTGGTTTCGTCTAATATAAAATCGGCTTTAAATAAAGTGTCAGCAAAAGCAACCGTAACTTTTCCATTTAGAGATTTTTGAGCACAAAGTATTGCATGTGCTGTTCCTAAAGGTTCTGATTGATAATAAATTTTGCCTTGTGCTCCCAATCCTTCGGCAATTTCTATTAATCGGGTTTCTACTTCAATACCGAAATCACCAATTATAAATGCGATTTCTTCAATTTCTTCGTTGCAAATTTTTACGATATCTTCAGCAAGTCTTTGTACAATTGGTTTTCCTGCAACAGGAATAAGTGGTTTTGGGATTGTAAGTGTATGTGGGCGCATTCTTTTGCCCATGCCTGCCATTGGTATTATTATTTTCATATGTTTATTTATTTATATTTGTACATATGGAACTCGCCATTATAATCATCCTCATGTGTGAGAATTTTTTCTGATGGCTCGTTTCATCTGTTTATTTTATTTAGTGTAAAAATTAATATTAAAAAAATAGTGAAGAGCAATTTGTTGTAGTTAAGTTAGTTACTTTCCAGTATGTCCAAAACCACCAGCTCCTCTTATTGTTTCTTCTAGCGAATCAACTTGTTTCCATTTAATTGTAGCATGTTGAGAAATAATCATTTGTGCAATTCTTTCACCATCATTAATTAAAAAATCATTATTAGAAAGGTTTACCAAAATTATTTTAATTTCGCCTCTGTAATCGGCATCAATAGTACCGGGTGTATTTAAAACAGTTATTCCGTATTTGTAAGCTAATCCACTTCTAGGTCTTATTTGAGCTTCATATCCTAAAGGAAGTTCGATAAATAAACCTGTTGGTATTAATACCCTTTCTAGAGGTTTAAGAAAGATTGATTCATTTAGATTTGCTCTTAAATCCATACCAGCTGATGCTATTGTTTCGTAAGAAGGTAGCTGATGTTTGGAATGATTTACAATTTTGATATCCATTTGAAATTTTTTTTACAAAAATAATCAAATTAAGTTTACACCAATACGCTTTAAGTTTTTTTAGTAAAAAATATAAATAATTTGTTATCAGATAAATATGATAATTGGAGAAAAGTTATTGAAATATTATATTTGATATTTAGCAATCCAAAAACCCGAATGAGATATATCTTAATAAAAGTTAAAAAGTATTAAAATTAAAATAAAATCTCCTATTTAAGAAATTATAACTAACGGTATTACAGAATGGAAACCTATAAAATGCTTGTTTATCACATTAAGTTAAACTATTATAAAACATAAATTATTAGCAAAAAAGATTATATCTTTGTAGCTAATTTGGGTAAATAGGTTTCATTAAACTAAAAAACAAATGTCAGTAAAACAAAAAACCATAGACCTCAGAAAGAGAATGCAAGAAGCGCTACAAGGTGGTGGTTCTAAGGCTATTGAAAAACAAAAGGCTACAGGAAAACTAACAGCCAGAGAAAGAATTATTACATTATTAGATCCTAATTCTTTTTTTGAGTATGATTTATTTGTCGAACATTCTGGAAAGGATTTCGATATGGACAAAAAGTATCTTCCTGGAGACGGAGTTGTAACAGGAACGGGTACAATAAGTGGTCATCCTATATGTATTTATGCACAGGATTTTACAGTTGCAGGTGGCTCTTTAGGATATATGCATGCCAAAAAGATTACAAAAATTATGGATCATGCGATGAAGTTGAAAGTGCCAATTATTGGTATTAACGATTCTGGTGGAGCCCGTATTCAGGAGGGAGTAAATTCTTTAGCTGGTTATGGCGAAATTTTTTATCGTAATACTTTAGCTTCTGGGGTAATACCTCAAATTTCTGTAATTTTAGGACCTTGTGCTGGGGGTGCTGTGTATTCGCCTGCATTAACAGATTTTGTTTTTGTGGTAGATAAAATTTCAAAAATGTTTATTACTGGGCCCGAGGTAATTAAAACAGTTCTTGGTGAAGAGATTTCAATGGAAGAATTGGGTGGTGCCAGAGTGCAGGCTGAAGTTACTGGAAATGCTCATTTTTTTGCTGAAAGTGAAGATGAGTGTTTTGAACAAATTAAAAAATTGGTTAGCTATATTCCTTGGAATAATACAAAAAAAGCAGAAGCTTTTCCCAAAAAAGCTCCAAAATTAAAAACATATAAAATTGACAGCATTTTTCCTACTAATCCTGCATTGCCATATGATGTAAGAAGTATAATTAAAGCTATTTGCGACGATTCTGAATTTTTGGAAGTACATGAAAAATGGGCTGCAAATATTGTAGTTGGATTTTCGAGATTAAACGGACAAACTGTTGGATTTGTGGCAAATCAGCCTTTAGTTCTTGCAGGTGTACTTGATGTTGATTCATCCGATAAAGCAGGACGTTTTATCAGATATTGCAATGCTTTTAATATTCCTTTGGTTACTTTGGTTGATTTACCTGGATATTTGCCAGGAATTGATCAGGAACATGCTGGTGTTATTCGTCATGGTGCAAAAATATTGTATGCTTATTCAGAAGCTACTGTACCCAAAATAACGGTAATCTTGCGTAAAGCTTATGGTGGTGGTTATATTGCCATGTGTTCTAATCATTTAAGGGCTGATTTCGTATTTGCTTGGCCAACTGCCGAAATAGCAGTTATGGGACCAGAGGGTGCTGCCAATATAATTTTCAGAAGCGAAATTTTGGCTGCTGAGAACCCAGAAGAAATGCGTAAAAAGAAAATAGCTGAATATAAGAAAAAGTTTGCAAATCCTTATGTTGCAGCTGCATAT
The DNA here is from genome assembly GCA_964636105.1 of uncultured Bacteroides sp. Classification (GTDB taxonomy): domain Bacteria; phylum Bacteroidota; class Bacteroidia; order Bacteroidales; family JACABE01; genus JACABE01. The sequence goes on along the minus strand of CAZWRD010000001.1, from coordinate 54,512 downwards.
GGCTATGTTGATGCAGTTATTGATCCTACTGAGACTAGGCATTTTTTAATACATGCATTAGATATTTCTAAAGACAAACAAGAAACTCGTCCATATAAAAAACATGGTATTCCTCCGTTCTGATGTAATTAATTTTTCAGGCTAGTAATACTTTAAATTTAAAATGTTTCATTAATACATAATAATAATGGAAGAGATAAATAATATCGAACAAGATGGCAGTAGTATTGAAAATTGGGATCTTATTAATATAGATGGTGTACACTATCAAACTACTATTCCGAAGAAAAATCAGGAGCGCAAGCCTTATAAAGCAAAAGATCCGAAGGATATTTATGCTTTTATACCAGGTACCATACTTAAAGTTTTTGTAAAACCAAAAGAAAAGGTAAAAAAGGGGGATAAACTATTGATTTTTCAAGCAATGAAAATGAGTAATGAGTTGCTTGCACCTGTTAATGGTGTAATTGCAGAGGTAAATATTAAAGAAGGCGATTCTGTAAATAAATCGCAGGTTTTAATTAAAATAAAATAATTTATTTTTACTAAAAAAAGCTGATAGAAATATCAGCTTTTTTTTATTTAATTGGAACAAATAAGCCCAAAGAAGATTCAATATAATCAATAATTTCCTTTTTCCCGCTTTCTGTTTTTGCTGAAGACTGAAATATTGTTGGTAATTCTTCCCATTGTGTTAACAATTCTTGTTTGAATTTATTGGTATTTTCAGCTAGTTGCTTGGCATTTATTTTGTCGAGTTTTGTAAATACAATCGAAAACGGAATTTGATTAACTCCAAGCCATTCAATAAATTTTAAATCAATTTTCTGAGGTTCAAGTCTCGAGTCTATTAATACAAATATTGTCATCAAACTTTCTCGGTGCGACAAATAGTCTTCTATCATTTTTTGCCATTTATCTTTAATCGATTTCGAAAGCTTTGCATATCCATATCCAGGCAAATCAACCAGATACCACGAATCATTAATCAGAAAATGATTAATTAATTTTGTTTTCCCTGGAGTTGATGATGTTTTTGCCAAATCTTTGTGATCGGTAAGCATATTTATCAATGATGATTTTCCAACATTTGATCTGCCTATAAAAGCATACTCAGGCAAGTTAGGCTTAGGGCATTGACTTATTTTTTGACTGCTGATAAAAAATTTGGCTGTTTTTATTGGCATTATATTATTGGTTTTTTTTGTAAGTTGCTATATGTCTGTGTTTTTTTATGTCGTAAATATCAGTAATTGTAATTAAAATTCCAGTTTCTTCTACTTTGCCAAAGCTTTGGTTGATAGCAGTTCCAAAAGATTTCATTGTTGATGATAGATTCATATATGCATTTACTAATGGTGGAATAGATTCGTTAAGTCTTCTGACATTTTTCATCAAAATCCGATAATCATCATCATAATTCCCTGAATTAAAAATACTTTTAAGTTCTTCTAAGTCTGTAACTATATTAAGTTCTTCGTGTGGATATACCATTCCATCAGTATCTGGGAAATATTTTTTCAGAAAGTAAAGTATAAGGTCTCTTGCTGTAATGTTAAAACGCGGATACATGGTAATTTTGCCAAAAAAATATTTCATTTCTGGATAGTCGAGTGTAATAGCTCCTAGCCCATCCCATAAATTATCGAGTGAAAAAATTCCCTTTCTGATATTATAAGTTGGTTGATATTTGGGTTGAACCCACGATCTACCAAGTTCAATAGTATATGGCAAATATTCTTTAATAAAATAGGGTGAAAAATGAAATAATTCTGCTGTTGCGCAATAAGGTTCACCGTTTTCTAAGATTTTTATATTTTTACCATCTATAAAGCGATAACCTCCTATTATTTCTTTGTCTTCGGGGCTCCAAACCAACAATTGTTCATATGGAGATTCGCATGTGTCAAATTCATCAATATCAATTGATTTGCCAGTTCCACCTCCAGCGTCTCTAAAACTTAACTCACGTAATCTTCCAATTTCCAACATTGTATTGGGTGAATTGTGATGATTAATAATATAAATTTCTTTATTGCCATTATTGGTTTTTCTTAAAAATCTTTCCTGAGTTAATTCTTTTTCAATTAAATCAATATTTATTGCCTGAATAATTGTTTCCATTTTGTAAAGATAATATTTTAATTAATTGAACTGTTTATGTTTTTACTTAAATTATAAACAAATTCTTTTACTTTTTCAGCCCATTTGCTATCAGAAAGACTTTTGTCAAATGTTTTGTATGAAATTGGATTTCCAATAGTTATATTTATGGTTTTGTTTTTTTGTTTATACATTTCGTCAACTAAATACAGCATTTCGATATTTGCTTTAAGACCAATTTTTTTTCTGATATTTGCCAAATTATAAAAAAAATCTGAATTTTTCCCATCAATATGTACTGGTATAACATCGCGTTGATATTGTTTCGCTTTATTAATAAATGTTTTTTTCCATTCTAAATCTTTTATTATCCCCTTTTTTTGTTTTCTCGAAACCAATCCTGCAGGAAAATAGAGTATCATTGAATCGGAAGCAAAAGCATTGTCTAATATTTTAATATTGTCGATATTTTTCCCATGTTTATTTATTGGTATAAAGATGGGCTTTAATTGAGGGAGGTTCATAAGTAAATCATTCACTGGAAATAAAATATCATTTCTGTAATTTCCAATTCTACTTATAAGAGCCATTCCATCCAAGCCACCTAACGGATGATTAGAAGCTAAAATATATCTTCCGGTTTTGCTAATTTTTTCTAAACCAACTATTTGAATGTTAACGTCAAATTCTTTCAAAATTTCAGTGGCAAAATCAATTCCTATTTTGTCTTTATTGCGATAAATAGCTGCATTTAGTTCCTTTACATGTATTACTTTATTTAGGTAATTAAATATAAATGATGGGATATATTTTAATAATTTCGGACTTTTATTTCCGATAATCCTTTTTAAATCAATGAAATCTTCCATTATTTCAAATTGTTGACTACTCAAATTATTTTTATTTTTTGACAATTATTGCTACAAAAGTACAATAAACATCCATAATTCTCAATATTTTTTTAAAAAATCCTTAATCGTAATCAATTTTAAAATGGCTTTTATTCATGTTATCAACATTTTTATTTTTTTGAAAGAAAATTAAAAAATAAAATTAAGGAAGGGATTTTTGCCTTTTTTTAATAATATTTTAGGTTATAAATGTTTGTAATATTCATGTAATCAGATGTATAAATGATGATATTTTTTTTCGTAACCTTTATGAAATTTATGCGTATAAAATTTTAAAAATGGGATTTTTTGGATTAATATGGAAAATTTATTAACAAAATGGTTTTATATGATTTTTTTGTGTAAATTTACATCCTGAATTTTTAAAATTGAAAATGTTGGCACTCATAGGAAAAGAATATTGTACTGTTGATTCAAATGGAAGGTTTAAATTTCCTTCTACTTTGAAAAAACAACTTATTAGTGTGATTAATAATGGATTAGTCATGCGGAACAGTATTTTTGGTCCTTATCTGGAATTATACCCGATGGCAGAGTGGGATATTGAAATTGAAAAAATAAAGAAAAGACTTAATCCATATAATCCTAAAGATTTAATACTCATCAGAAAACTGTCTGAAGGAAACAAAATTGATCTTGATCAGAATGATAGAATTCTGATTCCTTCAGATTTAAAAAAAGCCGGCGGTATATCTAAAGATATCGTACTCATTTCGCGAATTAATATATTAGAAATCTGGGATGTTGAAAAATACAATGAGGTAAATGATTGTTCAACAATGGATTATGTTGCTTATGCTAATGAAAGACTAGTAGATATCAACAACGATTAAAAAAGCAAAGGATGTATCATAATCCGGTAATGTTAATTGAGAGTTTAGAAGGCTTGTCAATTATTTCAGGTGGAATTTATGCTGATGTTACTTTTGGTGGCGGTGGTCATTCGAGAGCAATATTGAATAATCTTGACGAGAATGGCAGATTGCTTGCCTTCGATCAAGATGATGATGCATTGGTTAATGTTCCTGAAGATGAAAGATTTACACTGATTAATCACAATTTCAGGTATTTAAAAAATTTTTTAAAGTTATACAATGCTTGTCCAGTAGATGGAATTCTTGCTGACTTAGGTATTTCATCTCATCAAATTGATGTTGCTGAAAGAGGATTTTCTATTCGTTTCAATGGCGAACTTGATTTAAGAATGAATCAAAATCAAGGCAAGTCAGCTAAGGATGTTGTTAATAATTATACAGTTGACGAATTAAAGAGTATTTTTAAAGAATATGGAGAATTGCAAAATGCATGGAAAATTGCAAATTCAATAGTAAATTACCGAACAGTAAAACCAATTGAAAATACCGAAGATTTAAAAGAGGCTGTTTCTCAATGCTTGCCACGAAAAATGGAAAATAAAACATTAGCAATGATTTTTCAGGCAATCAGAATAGAAGTGAACGAGGAACTTGAAGTTTTAAAAGAAATGCTTTTACAAACAATAGAATGCCTAAAGCCAGGCGGAAGATTGGTTGTAATTTCTTATCATTCACTTGAGGATAGATTGGTGAAGAATTTTATGAAATCGGGAAATTTTAAAGGTGAAATTCAAAAGGATTTTTATGGAAATATTATTTCTCCATTTAAAATCATCAGTAGGAAAGCGATAATTCCTCAAGAAGATGAAATAGAACGAAATACAAGATCGAGAAGTGCCAAATTACGAATTGCTGAAAGGGTTTGCTATGGGTAAAAATACAATAAAAAAGCCTGAGGAAGTAAAGGTTAAGAAAAACAGTAATTTTAAATTACGATCGTTGTTGCCTAAAGAAACTGCTGCGGGAAATTTAATGGATATTTTATTAAATGGTACTTTTTTAACTCGCAATGGATTTTTGAAATTGGTTCCTCTAATTTTATTTATCTCGTTATTAGGGATTATTTATATCGCTAATAATTATTGGGCTATTAAGAATTATAGAGAAATTAATTTGCTTAAAAAAGAGTTAAAAGAGCTTAGATTTGAGCATATTACTACAAAATCTGATTTTATGTATAAAAGCAAACAATCCGAAGTTGCTCGTAAATTAGATTCACTTGGAATTAAAGAATCAACAATTCCTCCACAAAAATTTATTATTAAATCAAATAATTAAAAGTATGAAAGAGGAGAAGAATGATATTGTTTGGAGAATAAAACTGATATATGCTTTTATATTGATTTTTGCAATTGTTATAATTTATAAAGTGATTGTAATACAATATGTTGATGGAGATATGTGGCGTCAACGTGCCGAAAATCTTACGCTTCGTTACGAAACTGTAGAAGCTGTTAGGGGAAATATAATTTCATCTGATTCAAATTTACTTGCTACATCTATACCAATTTTTGATGTAAAACTTGATTTACACAAATCTGTAGTTCATAAGGATACTTTTAAATTGTATGTTAATGCCTTATGTGATAGTTTATCAAAATTGTTTCCTGAAAAATCAAGTAGTGATTTTAAAAATATTTTAGTTGCAGGTAGAAAAAGTGGTAAAAGAGATTTGCTCATCAAAAGAAATATTGATTATACTCAGTTGAAAAGATTAAGAAATTTCCCGATTTTGAAGAAAGGTAAATTTAAAGGTGGTTTTATAGTAGAAGAAAAAGATTATAGAAAAATGCCTTTTAAAATGCTGGCAAGCCGCACAATAGGGTATAAAAATTTGAATTCGAATGTATATGTAGGTTTAGAAGGAGCATATAGCAAAGAATTAGAAGGTGTTAGTGGGAAACGTTTAATGCGAAAAATTGCTAATGGCATATGGCGACCTGTAGAACGTGATAATCAGATAGAACCAGAAAACGGGAAAGATATTATTACGACTATTGATATTAATATTCAGGATGTTGCTGAAAATGCACTATTGAAATGCCTTGATTCTAATGACGCAGATCATGGATGTGCTATTTTAATGGAGGTAAACACAGGATATATCAAGGCAATTGCAAACTTAAAACGACATAAAGATGGCTCTTATGGAGAAGATTTAAATTTTGCAATAAGTGAAAGTGCTGAACCTGGCTCTACATTTAAATTAGCCTCTTTAATTGCTGTTTTGGAGGAAGGAAAATTTGATACAAATGAGCTTGTAAATACAGGTATAAGTAGTTATGCTAATAGAAAAATGGAAGATTCGCACGAGGAAGGTTATGGTAGAATATCTTTAAGTAAAGCTTTTGAAGTTTCTTCAAATGTTGGTATTTCGGAAATAACAACTCGTACTTTTAGTAAAAATCCACAAAAATTCGTAGATTATCTATATGATATGAATTTAAACAAATCCTTAGGTATCGATTTAAAAGGTGAAGGCCGACCATATGTAAAAAACACAAAGGATAAAACTTGGTCAAAAACATCATTGCCATGGATGTCAATAGGATATGAATTGATGATAACGCCATTGCAAACCTTAACTTTTTATAATTCTATTGCAAATAATGGAGTTATGGTTAAACCTTTGTTTGTAAAAGAAATTATGCAAACGGGTAAACTTATCGAAAAAAGAGGAGCTGTAGTTTTAAATAAATCTGTTTGCTCTGAAAAAACACTTCTTAAAGTACAAGCTATATTGCAAGGTGTAGTTGAACATGGTACTGCAAAGCACTTATTAAATACTGTTTATAAAATTGCCGGAAAAACCGGTACTGCAAAAATTGATTATCACAATAATAAAGAAAGTAATATTTATCGAGCTTCTTTTGTTGGTTATTTCCCTGCTGATAATCCGAAATATACTTGTATTGTAATTGTAAATAATCCTACCAAAGGAATATATTATGGAGGTGCAATTGCTGCTCCGGTTTTTAAAGAAATTGCTGATAAAGTTTATGCTACTGAATTAGATATACATCAGCAACGCAAAATTGAGTATAAAAAGATTGCAATACCATTTGTAGAAGCAGGAAATAAACAGGAAATTTATACAATTTATTCTAATTTGAACTTGCCTTTTTTTAGCGATAATACAGATGCTGATTATTTGGTTTCGATAAGGAAAGATAGTTTAAATAAATATAAATCAATTGAATATAAACTTGGAGTTGTTCCCGATTTTAAAGGAATGGGCTTAAAAGATGCTGTTTATCTTGCTGAAAAACTTGGAATGAAAGTAAATGTTTCAGGAAAAGGAAAAGTTTCAAAGCAATCAATACCAAAAGGCTCAAAATGTTCGAAAAATCAATTAATTACATTGTTTCTTGAAAAAAATGCCAATGTGGTTTTATCTAAACAAATATTTGTAAATCAAAATGATACTTTAATTAATTCAGATACTATTCGTGAGAAAGTTGCAATTAAATCTGAAAAGGTGAAAAAGGATAAATCAGAAAATCTGAAAACAGAAAAAGTTAAGGTTGATAATAAGAAAGCAGAAAAACCCAAAGCTGATTCTAAGGATAAAAAGAAATTGACTAAATCTACAGAAAATGCAAAAAAACAAGACAATAAAAAGGAAAATAAAAAAAAGAAGGATGTAAAAACATTGGTAGATAAAAAGAAAACAGATAAGAAAACAGAATTAAAAAAAGCAGAAAATAAAAAGAAAAATTAAGACAAAAGTGATGAAAAAGCTATTGGATTTGTTGAAAAATATTGGTGATTATGAGTTATTTGGGGATAACCAAATAATGATTTCATCAATTGATTTCGATTCGCGAAAAGTTGAAAATCAAAGTTTATTTATTGCAGTAAATGGAACCATGTCTGATGGTCATCTGTATATAAATCAAGCTGTTGAAAAAGGAGCTATTGCAATTGTTTGCGAAAAGCTTCCTGCTCAATTAAATGAAAAGCTAACTTACATTAAAACAACAAATTCGGCTTTTGCGTTGGGTATTATTTCATCTAATTTTTTTAATAATCCTTCTGCAAATTTGAAATTGATAGGAATTACAGGTACAAATGGAAAAACCACAACCGTAACCCTTTTATATAATGCATTCAAATTATTAGGTTATAAGGTAGGTTTGTTGTCAACAATTAGCAATAAAATTCATGATAAAGAAATTCCTTCAACTCATACCACTCCTGATGCCTTACAGTTGAATCTGCTTTTAAATCAAATGATTGAAGAGGGAGTAAGCTATTGTTTTATGGAGGTAAGTTCGCATGCAATTGTTCAAAATCGTATTGCTGGATTAACATTTTCGGGTGGAATTTTTAGTAATATTACGCATGATCATCTCGATTTTCATAAAACATTTTCAGAATATATTAAAGCCAAAAAGCTGTTTTTTGATCAACTGCCGATAAATGCTTTTGCTTTGACAAATATGGATGATAAGAATGGACTGATAATGATTCAAAACACTAAAGCTCATTGTTATACGTATAGTTTGCAATCTGTGTCAGATTTTAAATGTAAAATTATTGAGAATGAATTATCAGGTTTGCATTTAAATATTGATGGAATTGACGTAATTACAAAACTTGTTGGAAAATTTAATGCATATAATTTAACCGCCATATACGCAACGGCTATATTGTTGGGTGCTGATAAAATTGAAATATTACAAATTTTAAGCAATTTAAATTCAGCTGAAGGAAGGTTTGAGTACATCAAATCTTCAGAAAACGTAACAGCAATAGTTGATTATGCTCATACTCCTGATGCATTAATTAATGTTTTTAATACCATAGATGCTATTAGAACTCATAACGAACAGCTAATAACTGTTGTGGGTGCAGGTGGGAATAGAGATGCTCAAAAACGACCAATAATGGCAAAGCTAGCCTCTGAAAATAGTGATTTTACAATTCTTACTTCAGATAATCCGCGAGATGAAGATCCAGAAGAAATTTTAAAGCAAATGGAGGAGGGTATTGATATATCACTAAAACGTAAGGTTTTAACCGTTTTAAACAGAAAAGAAGCAATAAAAATAGCTTGTGTAATGGCTAAAGAGGGTGATATTATTTTGGTTGCAGGCAAAGGTCATGAAAAATACCAAGAGATTAAAGGGATAAAATATCATTTTGATGACAAAGAAATTTTAAAAGAATATTTATTATAAATAACTGATATGTTGTACTATTTATTTGATTATTTACATAAGGTATTTGATTTTCCGGGAGCAGGATTATTTCAATACATTTCGTTTAGAGCTGCATTGGCGGTAATTGTTTCGCTAACCATTTCATTACTTTTTGGCAAAAGTTTAATTGCTTTTTTAAACAAAAAGCAAGTAGGTGAAACAGTTAGAGATTTAGGTCTCGAAGGTCAGAAAGAAAAACAAGGTACGCCAACTATGGGTGGATTAATTATTTTGGGTTCAATTTTAATTCCAACATTATTGTTTGCAAAATTAGATAATATATATGTTATACTGATGATTGTAACCACTGTATGGCTTGGAATGATTGGATTTCTAGATGATTACATTAAGGTTTTTAAAAAAGATAAAGAAGGTTTAGCTGGACGATTTAAAGTTTTGGGTCAAATTACTTTAGGTTTGATTATTGGATTTACTATGTACTTTCATGATGGAATTGTAATTAAAGAAAAAGTTCAGGAAAGTACGGTGGTAAAATCAACCAATATTTTGAATGAGGCTAATTACGAAAGAGCAAAAGAAGTTTTTAATAAAGAGGCTATTAAATCAACAAAGACAACAATTCCCTTTTTTAAGAATAATGAATTAGATTATTCAATTTTTATTTCATGGATAGGAGATAATTATCAAAAATGGGCATGGCTTATTTTTATTCCTATTGTAATTCTGATTATTACATCGGTTTCAAATGGAGCAAATTTAACGGATGGTATTGATGGATTGGCAACGAGTACTTCGGCTATTATTGGTGCTACTTTGGGTATTTTAGCATGGGTTTCTGGTAATATAATATTCGCTAATTATTTGAATATTATGTATATACCTAATATTGGCGAGCTAACTATTTTTGTAAGTGCATTTGTTGGTGCAACCATTGGTTTTTTGTGGTATAATACTTATCCTGCACAGGTTTTTATGGGAGACACAGGAAGTTTGTCAATTGGTGGAATCATTGCTGTACTTGCAATTCTGATACGCAAAGAGTTATTAATCCCAATTTTATGTGGAATCTTTTTAGTTGAAAATTTATCTGTTGTGTTGCAAGTTAGCTATTTTAAATATACTAAAAAGAAATATGGCGAAGGCAGACGAATTTTCAGAATGTCGCCATTACATCATCATTTTCAAAAACTTGGATATTCTGAGCCTAAAATAGTAGTTAGGTTTGTAATTGTAGGGTTAATGCTTGCTGTTTTTACTATAGTTACTTTAAAATTAAGATAATATGCAAAACAATAACATTGTAATTCTTGGAGCTGGTGAAAGCGGAGTTGGAGCTGCGGTTCTTGCTAAAAAGCAGGGTTACAATGTTTTTGTGTCTGATTTTGGAAAGATTAAAGCTGAATATTCTCAAAAATTAATTGCTGAAAATATTCATTTTGAAGAAGAAAAACATTCAGAATCAATAATTTTAGCTGCATGCGAGGTTATAAAGAGTCCTGGTATTTCAGATAAAGTTTCTATTATTACTAAGATTAAAGAAAAAAGGATTCCGATTATTGATGAATTGGAATTTGCATATAGATATACAAATGCATTAAAGGTTTGTATAACAGGTAGTAATGGAAAAACAACCACAACATCATTAATTTATCATATTCTGAAAAAGGCTGGATTAAATGTAGGTATAGCCGGAAATATTGGGAAAAGTTTTGCTTTGCAAGTTGCTGAAAATGATTTTGATATCTATGTATTAGAAATTAGTAGTTTTCAATTGGATTATATGTTTGATTTTAAGGCAGATATTGCTGTGTTAACTAATATAACTCCCGATCATTTAGATAGATACGATTATAATTTTGAAAATTATATTAATTCAAAATTCAAAATTTGCAATAATCAGAGCCATAACGATTCTTTTATTTATTGTAAGGATGATGAGATAACTCTTAAATATATAGATAATTATAAAATTAATTCACAAAAAATACCATTTTCTTTTTTTGATAAAATTGAAGGAGATGGAGCTTATATCGATAACAAAAAAATTATATTCAACATAAAATCAAATACATTTAACATGGATTTAGAAGCATTGGCATTACAAGGAAGACACAACGTTTACAATTCGATGGCAGCTGGTATCAGTTCTCGGATTTTAGATATCAGGAAAGATATCATTAAAGAAAGTATGTCTGACTTTCAAGGGGTAGAGCATAGGCTGGAGTTTGTAGCTAAGGTTCATGGAATTGAGTTTATCAACGATTCAAAAGCGACTAATATTAATTCTACGTGGTATGCTTTAGAGTGTATGACAAAACCTGTGGTTTGGATAGTTGGTGGTCAAGATAAAGGTAACGATTATAAGAGTTTACGTCAATTAATCAAGTCGAAAGTTAAAGCGATTATTTGTTTAGGAATTGACAATGCTAAAATTATTGAAGTGTTTTCTGATTTAATTCCAAATATTATTGAGACTAAATCAGCTAAAGAAGCTGTTGAAAATGCTTATTATTTAGCAAATTCTGGTGATGTAGTATTATTGTCGCCAACTTGCGCTAGTTTTGATTTATTTGAGAATTATGAAGATAGAGGAAAGCAATTCAGAAAAGCAGTTAATGATTTGTAAAGCAGTAAAGTAAGTAAATGATGAAGAATTTTGCAAACAATATTAGAGGTGATAAAGTAATTTGGATAGTTGTTTTAATACTGTCTGTTTTTTCTTTGTTATCTGTTTATAGTTCAACAGGTACACTTGCATATAAGTATCAGAGTGGAAATACTGAATATTATTTTTTCAAACATTTTGGCATATTGATTGTAGGTTTTTTTCTTATTTATTTGGCGCATATGGTCAAATATACTTATTATTCACGTATTTCCCAAATTGCAATAATACTAGCTGTTCCGCTACTTATTTTTACTTTATTTGCAGGAAGAATTAATGAAGCTAGTCGTTGGCTTACTTTGCCTATTGTGAATCTTACATTTCAAACATCCGATTTAGCAAAAATTGCACTTATTATGTTTGTTGCTAGAATGTTATCGAAAAATCAAGAAAAAATTAATGATTTTAAGTCATCATTTATGCCTATTGTGTTAACAATAATTGGTGTTTGTGCATTGATTATGCCGGCTAATCTTTCGACTGCTGTACTTTTGTTTGCTACTTGCTTGATATTATTATTTATAGGTAGGGTAAATTATTATCATTTATTAGGATTAGTCGCCGTAATTATTGTTGCATCATCTTTATTTATGGTTATTATATTTAATTTTCCCGAAGTTGGTCGTTTTGGTACTTGGAAAAATAGAATTGAAAATCATTTTAATAAAGAAAGTGATGAAAATTATCAAGCTGATCAAGCCAAAATTGCAATTGCTGGCGGTAAAGTTTTTGGAAAATTTCCAGGTAATAGTACTCAACGAAATTTCTTACCACATCCTTATTCTGATTTTATTTACGCAATAATAATTGAAGAATACGGTATTATTGGGGGTGTTTTTATTTTGCTATTATATTTAATATTGCTTTATCGAGGAATGCGAATTTCGGCACGAAGTCCTGGGTCTTTTGGTGCTTTTTTAACAATCGGGGTTTGTTTAATGCTTGTTTTTCAGGCAATAGCAAATATGGCGGTAGCTGTTGGTATATTTCCTGTTACTGGTCAACCTTTACCTTTGGTAAGTATGGGTGGAACTTCTATTTGGTTTACTAGTATTGCAATTGGTATAATGTTGAGTGTGAGTGCTGAAGTTGAACTTGAAGATGAAAAAAAATCTAAAGCTGAAAACGATGAAAAATCAAATCAATTAAAAGCTGTTCAACCTTCAATTTAATTATATAGCTATGAAAGTAATAATAAGTGGTGGTGGAACAGGTGGTCATATTTATCCTGCAATTGCAATTGCTAATGCTTTGCAAAGCAAAGTCCAAGATATTGATATTTTGTTTATTGGAGCTAAAGGCAGAATGGAAATGGAAAAAGTTCCAGCTGCTGGTTTTCAAATAAAAGGTTTATGGATAAGTGGTTTGCAACGAAAATTAACAATAAAAAATTTGCTTTTCCCTTTAAAGGTTATTTCTAGCATGTTAAATGCAAATAATATTATTTCCAGTTTTAAACCCGATGTTGTAATTGGTGTTGGAGGTTATGCTAGTGGGCCTACACTTAGGATGGCGTGCAATAAAAAGATTCCTACGCTTATTCAAGAACAAAATTCTTATCCTGGTATTACCAATAAAATTTTGGGTAACAGAGTAAATAAAATATGTGTTGCTTATCAGAATATGGATAAGTATTTCCCTTTTAATAAGTTGATTTTAACAGGAAATCCAGTGCGAAATTCGATTGTAGATAATCAAATTGATAAAAACACGGCAATTGAAAATTTTGGTTTGAAAGTAGATAAAAGAACGATTTTAGTTATTGGAGGTAGTTTAGGTGCAAGAACAATCAATGAAAGCGTTCATGGTTTTCTTAATTTTATTGAAGATAATGATTTTCAATTGATATGGCAAACAGGAAAGTATTATTACGAAATTGCAAAGCAGGAAATTGCAATTAAAAACTATCAGAATATAAAAGTTTTTGAGTTTATAAATCAAATGGATATGGCATATTCGGCTGCTGATGTTATTATTTCAAGAGCTGGGGCAATAGCCATTTCTGAATTATGTATTGTTGGGAAACCTGTAATATTAATCCCATCGCCAAATGTTGCTGAAGATCATCAAACTAAAAATGCTATGGCTTTGGTTGATGCAAATGCTGCAATTCTAGTAAAAGATGTTGAAGCTCGTGTCCAATTAAAAATTGCATTAAATCAATTGCTTGACGATAATGTTAAAATGGATTTATTATCAAAACATATAAAACTTTTAGCATATCCAAATGCTGCTAATCAAATTGCAGATGTTGTTATATCTTTAATTAATAAATAGTTGTATGGAAAAGAATCCTTTATTAATTTTTCAAAAAGAAGCTCCAGATGTTGCCGACGCATATAATCAATTGATTATGTCATTGATAAAAACTCAGGGTCTTGAGCCAAAAACGAAACAATTGATTTATATTGCAATGAAAATTGTTACTTCTGATTTTGTAGCTATTAAATATCACGTTCCTATGGCAAAAAAGGCTGGAGCTAGCCGTGACGAAGTATTGGATACTGTTTTATTGTCATTAACTGTTTGTGGATTAAAAGGCATATCGCATTGTTTGGAAGATGTTTTAAATATTTATGATCAAACTGAAAATTAAAACTATGGATTTTGGTAAATTAAAACATATATATTTTTTGGGTATCGGAGGTATTGGTATGAGTGCTATTGCCAGATATTTTATGGCAAAAGGCATAAAAGTATCTGGTTATGATAAGACCGTTACAGCATTAACCATTCAGCTTCAAAAAGAAGGAATTCAAATTCATTTTGAAGAAGATTTAGCTTTACTTGAAAATGATATTGATATTGTGATATATACGCCTGCAATTCCGTCAGATCATAAAGAATTGATTTTTTTTAAAGAGAATAATTTTAATTTATATAAGAGATCAGAAGTTTTGGGTTTAATTACCCAAAATTCTAAAGGAATTGGCATAGCTGGAACTCATGGTAAAACAACTATTTCTACTATGACTTCTCATTTGCTGAAGCAGTCAGTTGTTGATTGTAGTGCTTTTTTAGGTGGCATTTCTAAAAATTATCAAAGTAATTTATTGCTTTCTTCAAAAAGTGAATATGTTGTTATTGAGGCAGATGAGTTTGATCGTTCTTTTTTAACTTTACATCCAAATATTGCAACTATTAGTTCTATTGATGCTGATCACCTTGATATTTATGGAGATAAATCGGAATTAAAAAAATCTTTTGAAGAATATATTGGTAATCTGAAGAAGAATGGTATTCTGATTTATAAAAAAGGATTGGACTTAAATATCTCATCTGATATTAAATCATATACATACTCACTTAGCGGTAATTCAGATTTCTATGCAAGAAACATAAGAATAGAGAATGCTTCCTATTTATTCGATTTTGTTTCGCCTTTTGAAACCATTCTCAATTTAAAAATGAATTATCCAGGTATGCATAATGTTGAAAATGCCGTACTTGCCATTTCTATTGCTTTATTAACAGGAGTTAAATCTGATGAAATAAGAAATGCAATTTTTAGTTTTAAAGGAGTTAACAGACGTTTTGATATCAGAATAAAGTCAGATAGTTTTACATATATTGATGATTATGCTCATCATCCCGAAGAGTTAAAAGCTTGTATTTCATCCGTTAGAAGTTTATATGTTGGTAAAAAAATTACAGGAATTTTTCAACCTCATTTATTTAGTCGTACAAGAGATTTTGCTGATGAATTTGCTAGAAGTCTTGAACTTCTTGATACTGTTATCCTTTTGGATATTTATCCTGCAAGAGAACTTCCTATACCTGGAATTACATCGCAAATGCTTTTGGATAAAATTAATAGCACTGAAAAATATTTATTTGACAAATCCCAAGTTTTAAAGTTTTTAGATAAAAAAACACCTGAAGTACTTTTAACTTTAGGGGCGGGTGATATTGATCAATTAGTTGAACTCATTGAAAATAAATTTGGTATATGAACAAGATATTAAAAATAGCTTTATGGGTAACTTTAGCAATAAGTGTAATTGTTGGATTGGTTCTCACTGGGATTTATCATCAGAACAAAGTTTGTAAGTCTATGGAAATTAGTATAGATTATAGAGGTTCTGAGTCGTTTATAACAGAGGATGAAATAAGAACATATTTGATAAGCAAAAGCGACTCGATAATTGGTAAAACGATTTCCGAAATTGATGAACAATTAATTGAAAGTATTTTGAATGACAATCCATATGTATTACAAGCTGAAGTGTTTGTGAGTTTTAATGCTGATGTAAATATTAAACTAATTCAGAGGAAGCCTTTGGTAAGAATAATTAACAAACAAAATCAGCAGTTTTATTTAGATGATATGGGTGTTAAGATGCCTGTAAAATTAGCTTGTCCGGCTAGAGTAGTTGTTGTAAATGGAAATGTTTCTTCTGTATATACACCTTTTATTTCGACGGTTTCTACACTGAGAAATGATACAATAAATCTTGCAAAAGATACTGTTTTGTATAGTGTTTTTAAAATTGCAGAATTTTTGAGCAGAAATGATTTTTTTAATGCACAAATTGAAGAAATTTTTGTTAATGAGCATAAAGAAATCGAATTATTTCCTAAATTAGGCGACCAAATTATTGTATTTGGAAGCATTGATAATCTGGAAGATAAGTTTAGTAAATTAATGGTTTTATACAAAGATGGATTCAACAAAATAGGTTGGGATAAATATAGCATTATTAACCTGAAATATAATAATCAGGTAGTTTGTACCAAACGGAGCGATTTAGTGACAAATATTGCTTCAGGAAATATTAAAAATTAAATTTGTAAGTATATGAGCCAGAGTGAAATCATTGTAGGTCTCGATATCGGGACAACAAAAATTGCAGTTATTGTTGGAAGAAAAGACATTCATGGGAAAATCGAAATTTTAGGATCAGGGAAAACCGATTCAGTAGGTGTTATGCGTGGTTCGGTAATTAATATTGAAAGAACAGCAGAATCTATACGTGCAGCCGTTCAACAAGCTGAAGAATTATCAGAAGTTGAAATTTGTGAAGTATATGTTGGTATTGCTGGTCAGCATATTAAAAGTTTACAGCAAAGAGGTAATATACTTAGAAATTCGTCTGAAGAAGAAATTTCTCAAAAAGATGTTGATGCACTTATCGAAAACATGCATAAATTGGTAATGAAACCAGGCGAAGAAATAATTGATGTAATTCCTCAAGAATTTATTATTGATAATGAACAAGGTATAAAGCAACCAATAGGTATTTTTGGAGTTTGTTTAGAAGCTAATTTTCATATAATTACAGGGCAAGTTTCTGCTATAAAGAATATTTTAAGAAGCGTTAAAAAGGCAAATCTTGAAGTTAAGGAATTGATACTTGAACCATTAGCTTCGGCAGATGCGGTTTTAGATGAACGTGAAAAAGAAGCAGGTGTAGCTTTGGTTGATATTGGTGGTGGTACCACTGATTTGGCAATTTTTCAAGATGGTATTATCAGACATACAGCCGTTATTCCTCTTGGTGGAAATATTATAACTGAAGATGTTAAAGAAGGTTGTACCATTATTAAAAGCCAAGCAGAAGCTTTGAAAACCAAATTTGGTTCTGCATTGGCTAGCGAAAATAGGGATGAAGAAATTGTGGCAATACCTGGTTTAAGAGGCAGGCAAGCAAAAGAAATCTCATTGAAAAATCTTGCTAACATTATTCAGGCTCGCATGGAAGAAATTTTGGAACATGTGATGTACGAAATTAAGAGTTCTGGTTATGAGAAAAAATTAATTGCAGGTATTGTAATTACTGGCGGAGGTTCGTTATTAAAACATATATCGCAACTTACTGAATTTATGACAGGAATGGATACACGAATCGGTTATCCAAATGAGCATCTTTCAAGTAATGCAAAAGAAGAATTGGCTAACCCAATTTATTCAACAGGAGTTGGTTTGGTTATCAAAGGTTTGGAAAGAACAGAGAGAGAAAATAGTAGGGATGCCAATAATCCAAAACCAGAGGTAAAGCCCAGACGTCCAAGCTCTTTGAACTTGCTTGAGAAGTTTAAAGGGCTCTTTGATGATGAGGTAAAGTAATTAACAACAAATTGTTAACTAAAATAAAACAAAAGTTGTTTAAATTAAAAATTTATTTATAAATTTATCCTGCTTAATTTTCGTTTTTAAAATCAGTGATTTTTTTTATAAATAATATTGAAAATTTGATAAATAAATAAGAAAATACATTTTATAATATAAACATATATAGCATGTTAAAAGTTGATTTGCCAAAAAACCAGTCATCCATAATTAAGGTTATTGGAGTAGGAGGGGGAGGTAGTAATGCCGTTAATTTTATGTTTGATCAAGGTATAAATGGAGTAGATTTTATTATCTGCAATACCGATGCACAAGCTTTGGACTCCAGTCCTATTCCAACCAAGATTCAATTGGGTAAAGGATTGGGTGCTGGAAATATCCCTGCTGTAGCTCAAAAAGCTGCAGAAGAAAAGTCTGATGAGATTAAAGCAATACTCGAAAAAAACACTCAAATGCTATTCATAACTGCTGGAATGGGTGGTGGTACAGGTACTGGTGCGGCTCCTGTTATTGCTGCAATTGCTAAAGAAATTGACTTGCTTGATGATCAGGAAAACAAAATACTTACAGTTGCTATTGTTACACTTCCTTTTTCTTTTGAAGGTAGAAAAAGAAAATTACAAGCAGAGGAAGGAATTAAAGAACTAAGAAAACATGTTGATGCTATTCTGGTTATCAATAATGATAAATTACGTGAATTTGGAGATTTACCTTTAGGTAAGGCTTTCGAGAAAGCTGATAATATTCTTGCAACTGCAGCCAAAGGTATTGCTGAAATTATTACTGTAAAAGCATTTGTAAACATCGATTTTAGAGATGTAAATACTGTTATGAAAAAAAGCGGTGTTGCATTAATGGGTTCTGGTGTTGCTGAAGGTGAAAATAGAGCTTATAAAGCGATTGAAATGGCTATCAATTCTCCATTATTAAATGATAATAATATTAGAGGTGCTCAGAATATTTTACTTTATTTTGCTTCCGGTTCTGCCGAAGTTACTATGGATGAAATTGCTGAAATTACTGACTATATTGTAAATGAAGCTGGTATTGATGTTGATATTATCTGGGGTGCAGGCAAAGAGGATTCTTTGGGTGAGAAACTTTCTATTACTCTGGTTGCTACTGGTTTTGATAAAAGCAGAGAATTAGAAATGGAGAGTAATAAATTTACTCGAAAAACAATCATTCCATTAGAATCTCCAGTTGAAAATAAGCCTATAATAAAACCTGTTGAAAATAAAGTAAGTAACGATCAGTTGAACGAAATAACTTTTGTTGATAAATCTATTGACATTGTTGATAATAATACTACTTCTTTCAAAGTTGAAAATACCATTACGACTTCTTCTACCCAATATTTAGAGCCTACTTATAATCAGCAAGAAACTGCAAAAGAAGAAAATGTTTTGGAAGAAAGTCCTTATGTTTTTATTAAACCAACAGAAACACCTAAAGTTGTTCAGAATTTAAATGACAATCTTTTTACTGAATCTCAAATATCTGAGGAAGATATTGATAGAAAACTTCAGGAAAGAAAAGCTCGTTTGCGAGATTTAAGCATGAAAATAAAAACACCTGAAGGTTTGTCTGAAATTGAAAATCAACCAGCATATGTTCGTAGGAATGTGCCATTAGCTGATATTCCTTCTTCTTCCGAATCTGAAATTTCAAGATATACTTTATCAGATAATGGAGATAAAAAAGTTGAAATAAGATCAAATAATTCTTTTTTACACGATAATGTTGATTAATATGAGCTTAGAATTAATAATAAATGACGATATCAAAGCAGCAATGCTTGCTAAAGATAGAGAAAAGTTAGAAGCTCTTCGTGCTGTTAAGGCTGCATTATTACTCATAAAAACTGGGAAAGATACAGCAACTGCAGAAGTGCCTGAGGAAGTGGAATTACAAACATTACAAAGGCTTATCAAACAGCGCAAAGAAGCTGCTGAAGTTTATAAGGCTCAAGGAAGAAATGATTTGTATGATGTAGAAATATTTCAAGTTTCTATTATAGAGAAATATTTGCCAGCACAACTTACTGAGGATGAGATTAAAAATATTATAAAGCAAATTATTTCTGAAACAGGTGCAAGTGGAGTAAGAGATATGGGCAAAGTTATGGGTTTAGCCAGTAAACAATTAACTGGTAAGGCTGATAATAAAATAGTTGCAGCTATTGTGAAAGAACTTTTAAACTAAAAATCAATTTTATTTTCCATTTAATGGAATAAAAAAAGAGTTGCAATTTTGCAACTCTTTTTTTTTATTGAATGTTGTTATGTTAGAATATTACAGTTACAGTCCCAATTTTTTCAAATTTATCATCAACATTGTCAAATTTCAGATAATAAACATAAGCACCAGCTGGAACATATTCTCCGTTTAATCTACCGTCCCATCCTTTTTCTGTATCATTGGTTTCATATATAAGTTGTCCCCATCTATTGAAAATCTGGAAGGAATAATTTCTTGCAGCTTTTAATTCTCCTGAAGGTTTAAAAATTGTATTATAACCAAATGGGACAAAAGAATTTGGTACAAAAATAAGATTACAGTTTCTTACATTCATTTTTGTGTTGGCTGTAGCAGAACATGTAACGTTGTTTAATGTATTGCTTACCGTAACAGAATAAAAAGATGACATATAAGGCGCAATTAATATAGTAGAAACGGTTTCTCCGGTATTCCATAAGTATGAGCTTCCTCCACTTGCAATTAATGTTGTGGATGTTCCTTTACAAATGGTATCAACTTCTTGCATTATAAGTGGTGTTGGTAAAGCAATTGCATCAACATCAACAGATTTTGAATCAAAACAGCCATTTGCATCCGTAACAGCAACTGTATAAGACGTTAGCGTTGTTGGGCTTACTTTAATACTTGGTGTTGTTTCTGTTGTATTCCATAAATAAACGGTGCCACCACTTGCAGTTAATGTGGCACTATCACCCATACAAATTGTAGTATTATCAGTTAGTTGGATAGTTGGTTTGGGTAAAATTGTTGCAACAGCTGAAGAAGTATCTTTACAACCTTCTGCTGTTAAAACTGTAACTCCATAAGTTGTTGTTGGTGATGATGGTGCAACAGATATTGAAGCAGTTGTTGCTCCGTTGTTCCATAAATATGTTGAACCTCCATTTACTGATAATACAATTGTATCACCTATACATGCACTACCATTGGTTGTTGTAATTACTGGTAATGGGTTTACAATAACAGAAATTGTATCATGAATAATGCAATTGTACATGTCCTGAGCAGTAACAACATAAGAAGTGTTTACAATAGGATTTACTTTTACTGAATCATTAAAGACAACAGGGTTGGTGTTCCAATTATAATTGCTAAGACCATTTCCATAAGAGAACAATGTTGTAGTATCTCCAATACAAATGGCAACATTTGAGGCTCCAGCATTAATGTCAACACTTGGATTGTGAACAATAGCAACGATGGTGTCTGAAACAGAATTTCCAGTGTTTAAGTCAACTAAAGTTACTACATAATGAAAAGTGCCTGCTTGAGTACAAACAAAAGGAGGAGGATTAAAATTGCTAAACGACCATGTAGGAATTTCTAAACATTCCCATTGAATAAATGGATTGGTAGGACATGTAATTTCAACTTCATCAATACCCCAAGAATCATAACCTGTACTTGAAGTAGCCAACTGTGCCCATCTAAATTTGGTTTGATTTGTATATGCGATTGCGGGAACATTATTTTGGTAAAGATTCCAGAAGTATGCAGTGCTTTGTTGTTGTTGGCTTGTTGAACCATATGGTGTCCAATATCCTCCAAATCCCATTGTCGTAGTGTTAAATGGTGGAGTAGGCGATAAGTTCCCAACTGGATAATTATTTGTTCCTCCAGGAAAATCTGTCCATGTTGCACCATTATTTGTTGAGTATTGTAGATGAACACCTTCATCTGTTGCATCGGGATCTTCGCAAGAACCTGCATTAGAGGTAATACCATACATCATCCACCATTTTATCTTACAGCCTCCAATTGCTTGATATGTAGTTAAATCATATGTTTGAGTAACCAAGGTTCTATTTGTTGCTGCAGTTGTACCTACCCAAGCATAAGATCCGTTCGGTCCTAATTGTCCAGGTACACCGGTATTACAAGTTGTTGGAGGCACACCTCCAACAAAAGGGCATTGGCAAGGGTTATTAAAAACTGGATTAGCATCTAAATTTGACCAACCCACTCCTAAACTTTGATTGTTGAAGTTGTTATTCATCAGGAAATTAGCAGAGCCTGCAGAGTTTAAATCCAAAATTTGATTTATGCATCTATGTACTGTATCTGTTGGAATTGTATCAACCATTGCGGTAAGCATAAACTGTGATTTTACGCTTTTTGCTGAAAACATAAAAAAGATTCCGATAGATAAGGCAAAAATTATTTTTCTCATATTAAGCATTATAATTGTTTACAAAATTATAAAAAAGATTTTACATAATGACATCTATTTTGGATAAGTAGTTGCCTGTTAATATTAATTTAACTAAAAAATTTTAGGAAATTATATTAGCAATTAATTTGTATTTTTGCATTAGTATATATATTAATATATTTATTGATGAAACGAGCCATGAGAAAATATTCACTCACAGGAGGATGTTTATTTGGCGAGTTCCATCTGACAATTAAATAATTTAAAAAATAAACAGATGAAAAGGAGATTGTTTTTTTTATTTTTGTTGTTTTTAAGTGGGTTTTTAGGCAATTCATGCTCAAAAGATGAATCTGAAACAATACCTTATATGTATGTGAATTTTTATATTCAACCCAATTCTACTTTATATTATAAACTAAATGTAATTGGAGGCTGGGAATATCTTACAGGTGGATATAATGGTATTGTTGTGTTTCGTCTTAGTCAGGATGAATTTGTTGCTTACGATCGAGCATGTCCCTATGATTATAAAAATGGGTGTAGGGTTGAAGTTGAGCCTTCAAATGTTACAATGATTGATTCGTGTTGCAGTTCTCATTTTATTTATACCGATGGTTCGCCTTATCAAGGTCCTGTCCATGTCTCTTTGAAACATTACCGAACTTCTTATGATGGTAATTATTTACGAATTACGAATTAAAAAAAAAGAGTTGCAATTTTGCAACTCTTTTTTTCTTTGAATTTTGTAAAGTTAGAATATTACAGTTACAGTCCCAATTTTTTCAAATTTATCATCAACATTGTCAAATTTCAGATAATAAACATAAGCACCAGCTGGAACATATTCTCCGTTTAATCTACCGTCCCATCCTTTTTCTGTATCATTGGTTTCATATATAAGTTGTCCCCATCTATTGAAAATCTGGAAGGAATAATTTCTTGCAGCTTTTAATTCTCCTGAAGGTTTAAAAATTGTATTATAACCAAATGGGACAAAAGAATTTGGTACAAAAATAAGATTACAGTTTCTTACATTCATTTTTGTGTTGGCTGTAGCAGAACATGTAACGTTGTTTAATGTATTGCTTACCGTAACAGAATAAAAAGATGACATATAAGGCGCAATTAATATAGTAGAAACGGTTTCCCCGGTATTCCATAAGTATGAGCTTCCACCACTAGCAATTAATGTTGTGGATGTTCCTTTACAAATGGTATCAACATCTTGCAAAATAAGGGGTGTTGGTAATGGAATTGCATCAACATCAACATTGCTAGAGTCAATACATCCATTAATACTAGTTACTATTACACTGTAAGTTGTAAGAGTTGATGGACTTACTTTAATATCTGGAGTTGTTTCTGAAGTACTCCATTGATAATTTGCACCTCCACTTACTGTTAGTGTTGCGGTATCTCCCATACAAATGGTTGTGTTATTTGTTAATTGAATGCTCGGGAGTGGATGAATTATTGCAGTTACATCAATAGAGTCTTTACAACCTGCAAGTGTTGAAATTATTACTTTATAAGTGGTTGTGGATAAAGGAGATAATGTAATTGTGTCATTTGTAAAACCATTGCTCCATTGATATATTTCGCCACCAGAGGCAGTTAAAGTTACAGAATTTCCTATACAAGCAGTATCATTTGTTGCAAATGGGATTGGCTTGTTTTGAACTATAACTTTGATACTGTCTTTTACAGTACAGCCAATATTATCTTTAGCTGTAATTATATATTGTCTGTTTGCTAATGGGCTTACAATTGCAGTGTCATTATTTGTAACAGGAGTGGTATTCCATTGATAGTTAATCACTCCACTAATCGAACTTTGAGCATAAAGAGTGGCTGATTCACCAATGCAAATAGCTATACTGTCTAATCCCGAATTTACAGTTAAAATATTTGGATCATGAACAATTACTTTGATAGTGTCAGTTTCAACACAATGCGAATTACCGGTTAAGTCAACAATTTGTATTACATAATGGTAGGTGCCTGGTTGATTTATTACAAATGGTGTGGGATTTAAGTTTGAATTTGTCCAGAATGGCAATTCTACACATGACCATTCGGGATAAGGTATTGTAGGACAAGATATTTGTACGTTGTCAATTCCCCAATGATCAAATGTATTTCCACTTGCCAGTTGTTGATACCATCTGATTTTCGTATTTGTAGAAATTGCAGTAGCCGGTAATTGAGTTTTATAATGATTCCATGTATAATATGGACCAGTTGCAGCATTACCCGAAACTGGAGTCCAATAACCACCGCTTCCGTTAACGTATCCGGGAGATCCGAAAGTTCCTGATGGGGCAATTTCTCCTGTAAATTGGGTGTATGTAGCGCCTCCTGTTGTTGAGTACGTTAAATGAACTCCTTCTGTTGGTTCATCTGGTGATTCGCAATTGGCTGAATTCTGATTTGCTCCGTATTTCATATCAAATTCAACATAACAATTTGTATAACAATGTATGTCATATCCAATTGTAATTAGTTCTCTTGGATATGCATTCCCTCCAAACCAAAATGTTGCACCAGTTGCGGGTAAAGTTACTGGCGGACAAGGATTGTTAAATGAAGCAACTAATCCAGATGTGATTGACCAACCTACACCAATTGATGAATTGTTGAAATTATTATTCATCAAATAATCGGTTTTTACTGCATTCAAATCCAAAGTGTCTCCAGCACACATGTGATAAACGCTTGTTGGAATCGTATCTATCATTGCAGTTAACACAAATTGTGATTTTGCTGAATAAAATAATAAAAGGCCGATTAATGTAATAAAAAGTTTCTTTTTCATACTTAAATTTGATATACTTACTAAATGAATTTTTAGATTTTTTTAAAGACAGCTATTATTAGTTATTAGTTGCCTTTGTTTTATTTTTATTATGAATAAGTTCTTATTCTTTGCTGATTTGGAGTTTAATAAACCATTCCTTAATAAAAAAACCGGAAATGCTTCCGGTTTTTATTATTGTCGAAATGTTTCTTAGTATCTGTAATGATCTGCTTTGTAAGGACCATCTGGTGAAATACCTAAATAAGCAGCTTGTTCTTCTGTTAATCTGGTAAGTCTTACTCCAATTTGTTCTAAATGTAAGCGTGCAACTTCTTCATCCAAATATTTTGGTAAACGATAAACACCTACTTCGTATTTGTTTTTCCACAAATCTAATTGAGCCAATGTTTGATTGGTGAATGAGTTACTCATTACAAATGATGGGTGTCCGGTAGCACAACCTAAATTAACCAATCTGCCTTCAGCTAACATAAAAATAGCATGCCCATCAGGATAAACATATTTATCTACCTGTGGTTTGATGTTTATTTTTTGGATACCTTTCCATTCTTCTAATTTATCAACTTGTATTTCGTTATCGAAATGACCAATGTTACAAACAATTGCCTGATCCTTCATTTTTGCCATATGTTCAGCAGTAACAACATCTTTGTTTCCTGTAGTAGTTACAAAAATATTACCTTCGGTAACTGCATCATCCATCGTATTTACTTCAAAACCTTCCATAGCAGCTTGAAGTGCACAAATTGGATCTATTTCAGTAACAATAACTCTTGCTCCGTACGAACGCATTGAATGTGCACATCCTTTTCCTACATCACCATAACCTAATACTACAACTACTTTACCTGCAATCATTACATCAGTGGCTCTTTTGATACCATCTGCCAATGATTCGCGACATCCATAAAGGTTATCGAATTTTGATTTGGTTACAGAGTCGTTTACGTTGATAGCAGGAATCAGTAATTCACCTTTTTCCAACATTTGATATAAACGATGAACTCCAGTTGTTGTTTCTTCTGAAACACCTTGTAATTCAGCAACTACTCTTGTCCATTTTTGGTTATCTTCTTTTAATATGGTTCTGATGGTATCAAGAATGATTGATTCTTCTTTGTTTGAAGCAGTATATTCAATGGTTTTAGGATCTAATTCAGCTGCATATCCTTTATGAATTAATAAGGTTGCATCGCCACCATCATCAACTATCAAATTTGGACCTTTTCCACCAGGGAAAGATAATGCCTGATTTGTACACCACCAGTATTCTTCTAAAGTTTC
This sequence comes from uncultured Bacteroides sp., assembly GCA_964636105.1. Classification (GTDB taxonomy): domain Bacteria; phylum Bacteroidota; class Bacteroidia; order Bacteroidales; family JACABE01; genus JACABE01. The sequence continues at coordinate 28,204 of CAZWRD010000001.1, read as the reverse complement.
GCCTTTCCAAGCAAAAACAGGGATGCCTGCTGCTGCTATGCCTGCTGCTGCATGATCTTGTGTTGAAAATATATTGCAGCTTGCCCAACGTACATCTGCTCCTAATTCTACCAAAGTTTCGATTAAAACGGCTGTTTGGATGGTCATGTGTAAAGAACCGGTTATTCTAGCTCCTTTTAACGGTTTTTCTGCTCCGTATTTTTTACGCAACGACATTAAACCTGGCATTTCTTTTTCGGCTATTTCTATTTCTTTTCTTCCCCAATCAGCAAGGTTGATATCTGCTACCTTGTATTTTAAGTTATAATCTGTCATGTTATTATTTTTTTTAATTGTTTGCAAAATTAGTTATAATCTTGCAAACCACAAAGAAATCACATTGATATTTATTCTTAATGAAATCGGATTGATTTAAAAATGATAATATCAATGAGATTAGTCTTGAATGCCTTAACCTAACAAGTTTTCAAAACCTCTTAGGTTTTATTATCAACATGACAGTTTGTCAGATTGGACTCATTGTTATTTTTGTAAAATATGAATTAGTAAAGATAAAAGATTTAAAATAAGCTTTCAAAATTAAAAACTTTCTTATATTTGTATCTTTATTTGTGTTTCATTTTTATTTTTAATATATATTAAAATTCAAATAAGATATATATTATATAAGCATTTAGATATATATTAAAAGATGTATAAGATATATATTATAATTAAAAATGGACACAGAATAATAATAAAATCCTAATTAGTATTTTAAAAATAATAATAGTTTTATGGGGTTTAAGTACAGGGTAAAAACTAAAAAAAGCAGTTTAAGTGGCAACGATCACAAGTATTATGCAGTTCCGATACGATCAGGAAGTGTTGATATAGTGCAGCTTGCAAAGAAACTATCGCAACGTAGCACTTTAAGTGTTGCAGATGTGCGAGCTACAATAATAGGTTTGGTAGAATTGATTGAAGAGCATTTGCATCAAGGTTATAGTGTAAAATTGGATGATTTGGGGATATTTACAATTTCAGCTAGTAGCGAAGGTTTTGATAATGCTGAAGATTGTACACCCCGAAAAGTTCATGCAAAAAAAATCTGTTTTAGAGCAGATGTAAGTTTGAAACAAAATTTGAAACATATTAAATTTGAGCAGGATAAATAATTATCAATTATTTACCTTATATAATTAAAATTTTAATTAAACAAAAGATGCCAAATCAGAAAAAAGCCTATATTTTCGCTTTGCTTGCCGTATTGTGCTGGTCAACTGTAGCCACTGCCTTTAAAATTGCATTGAAAAATGCTTCATTTATTCAATTGCTTTTCTTCACTAGTTTTGTTTCTTTGATGTTGCTATTTCTGATAATGATATTGCAAAATAAGCTTAAAATTTTAAGGCAAATTACATCAAAACAGATATTTATTTCAATGAGTTTAGGCATATTGAATCCGTTTTTGTATTATGTAATTTTGTTTAAAGCTTATTCAATACTGCCAGCGCAGGAAGCCATGACGCTTAATTATACCTGGCCCGTAATGCTCATACTTTTATCGATACCTATTTTAAAACAAAAACTTAGTCTCAAAAGCGGTTTAGCTATCCTATTAAGCTTTTTGGGAATAATTATAATATCAACCAAAGCCAATTTGATGGCTTTTAGGTTTTCCGATTTTGGAGGCGATATGCTGGCTTTGAGTAGCTCGGTGGTTTGGGCTTTGTATTGGTTATTAAATGTAAAAGATCACAATGATAGTGTAATAAAGCTTTTTTTTAATTTTCTTTCAGGAAGCATACTTTCGTTAATATTGATGCTTTCAACCGAAGGTTTTCATTTGCAAACAGCGGCAATACCAGCTTTTATTTATATAGGATTATTTGAAATGAGTTTGACATTTGTATTTTGGCTTACTGCATTAAAATATTCTTCATCAACCGATAAAGTGAGTCAGTTAATATTTCTGTCGCCTTTTATGTCCTTGTTTTTTATATATATTTTTATTGGCGAAAGCATTCATTATTCAACACTTTTGGGTTTGTTTTTTATTATAGCAGGTATATTAGTACAACAATTAATAAAATCAAAACCTCAAAAAAATCAGAATTGATGTTAAATTAAAAACGTAGTATAATAAAAAATTATACCTTTGTAAATATTTAGAGATTATGAGCATTTTTACTTCAATAATAGATAAGAAAAGCAATTTAAACAAACAGTTTGCCGTACTTGTAGATCCTGATAAGCCAAATAACAAGCAATTGGAAGCAATTTCTTTGCTTTCTTCCGAAGCTGGTGTCGATTATTTTTTTGTAGGAGGAAGTTTGCTAAGCAAAAATAGCTTAGACAATTGCATTAAAATATTAAAATCAAATTCATCAATACCCGTTATTATTTTTCCAGGAAACAATTTGCAAATAAGTCCATTTGCTGATGCCATTTTATTTTTATCATTGATTTCGGGACGAAATCCCGATTTATTAATTGGAAATCATGTTATTGCTGCTCCTTATATTAAAGAGAGTAAATTAGAAGTAATTCCAACTGCTTATATGTTGATTGACAGTGGTAAGCCAACTTCGGCTTTGTATATGAGCAATACCATGCCCATACCTGCAGATAAAAGTGATATTGCAGCATGTACCGCTATGGCTGGTGAAATGCTTGGTTTGAAATTGATTTATATGGATGCCGGAAGTGGTGCTATCAATCCCATTTCAGTAAGTATGATAGAAAAAGTAAGGTCTAATACAAGCTCTCCAATTATTTGTGGAGGAGGAATTAATTCACCCGAAAAAGCTATAGAAGATTGCAAATCAGGTGCTGATATCGTAGTAGTTGGTAATGGTATCGAAAAATCAGCTCAACTGATAAAAGAGGTTGCCGCAGCCGTTAAATCGTATAAATAGTTAATTTCCTTTTTGTAATGTAAATCCGAAAGTGGTCCCAACTCCAATAGAGCTTCTTACATTAATCGTTTGGTCGTGGGCTTCAATAATGTGTTTAACGATAGATAATCCCAAACCTGTACCACCTTCACTTCTCGACCGGCTTTTATCTGTACGATAAAATCTTTCGAATAAACGAGGTAAATCTTGTTCGCTTACACCAATGCCGTTATCAGTAACTTCAATTAAAATATGTTCATCCATATCATAAAAACTTATTCTTGTTTGCGCATTTTCATCAGCATTGTATTTCAATGAGTTTTCTATTAGATTGGTGAGTACTTGTCTAATCCTTTTTTTATCAGCATTTACAATAATTTGTTTAGTTATTGATGGTATAATATTTAATTTTACTTTTCTTTTTTTAGCTTTAATTTCCAAAAAATCAACTACTTCTTTTACCAAAGAAATAATATCGAATTTTATAAATTCTAGTTTTAGTTCACCTGTTTCCAGCCTCGAAATTTCCTCTAGATCTTGGATAATAGCAATCATTCTATTAATGCTTTTCTCTGTACGCATTAAATATTCTTTGTTGATACTTGGGTCATCAAGTCCACCATCCAATAAGGTTAAAATATAGCCTTGAATATTGAATATTGGGGTTTTAAGCTCATGCGAAACATTGCCAATATATTCGCGACGATAAACCTCCAGCTTTTTAAGGTCTTCAATTTCTTTACTTTTATCGTCAACCCAATCTATAACCTCTTGGTTAACACTCTCTAGTATGTCGCCATTACCTTTTTGTTTATCTCTTAAGTTTTTTTTAGAAACCTTTAGTTTGTGAATGGTTTTGTATATGATTCTAATTTTTTCATACAAAAATTTTTCAACAGAGTATCTGATAATTAAAAACGAAAAAATAAAAATCAGAATGGCAAATGAAAAGAAAACCAATACATTAAAAGCCGGAATAATGAGGCTAGAAACAACATAAAGAGCTAGTGAAAAGGCAGTTATAAATATAGCATTGCTGGTAGCAATTTTATGAGGATTGGCATTAAACATTATTCTTCGTATTTATAGCCAACACCTTTAATTGTTTTCAGGTTTTCAATCCCGATTTTTTCGCGTATCTTTCTGATATGTACGTCAATAGTTCTGTCGCCAACAATTACATCATCGCCCCATACGTTTGTGAAAATTTCGCTTCGTGTAAATACTTTATTTGGCTTAGAGCAAAGCATAAGTAGAAGTTCAAACTCTTTTCGAGGAAGAATTATTTCTTTACCGTCTTTAATAACAACATATTTTTCTCTGTCGATAATGATATCTTTCAATTCAACCGAATTATTTGGAGATTCATCATCTTTGTATCTGCGGAGCAAGGCTTTAATGCGGCTGGTAATAATTTTAGGTTTGATAGGTTTTGTAATGTAATCGTCAGCTCCTGCTTCAAAACCAGCAAGTTGTGAGTAATCTTCGCCACGAGCTGTAAGAAATACAATTAATGAATTAGCTAATTTTGGATTTTTTTTAATTTCAGTACATGTCTCAATTCCATCCATTTTTGGCATCATCACATCCAGTATTATTAAATGAGGGATTAATTTTGCAGCTTTATCAATTGCTTCTTTCCCATTTTCGGCAGTATGAACAGTATAGCCTTCTTTCCGAAGATTATAACCTAGAAATTCTAAAATATCTGGTTCGTCATCAACTAATAAAATACTGAAATTTTCTGTTTTCATTTTAAAAAATTTTTACTGTTACAAAAGTAACAAATATATACAGATGTTTTACTTTACTTTATTGAAAAATAACAATTTCTTAAAATTGGAAATAGATAAATGGTTGTATTTCGGATGATTTTAATTGAAAGAGAATAAATACGATGACAACAACTACTAAAGCTTTGGCATAAATTGGCATTGCAATAAAAGTGTTTTTATAATTTTCTTTAATTTTTGTTGGCAACCAATGAATTATAAATGCGATTAAGATTATTGAAAAAACATTTTTATATGAAACTACAATTTCAAATATCATATTCCAATTGAAATGCCAGAAAATTTGATTCAATATACTCCATACACTTCTCATACTATCGGCTCTAAAAAAAAGCCATGCAAACAATACAAAGTGGAAAGTAATAAATAAAGAGATAAATCGGTTGATTTGATTTTCCTTTTCTTTTTTAGGAAAGAAATTAATCCATAACTTATGCACTGTCAGCCCCAAGCCATGCAACGCGCCCCAAATAATAAACCTAACAGCTGCTCCATGCCAAAGTCCGCCTATAAGCATAACTAGGAATAAATTTATATAAGTTCTGATTTTTCCTTTTTTATTTCCACCTAAAGGAATGTATAAATAATCTCTCAGCCAAGTAGATAACGAGATATGCCAGCGATGCCAAAACTCTGTAATATTTGTTGCTTTGTAAGGTGAGTTAAAATTCATTGGTAGCCTGAATCCCAATATTAATGCGACTCCAATGGCAATATCTGTATAACCAGAAAAATCGCAATAAATTTGAATGGCATAACCATAAACTGCCATTAGGTTCTCAAAACCAGAATAGGAGAGTGGGCTATCGAAAACTCTGTCAACAAAGTTGATTGAGATATAATCGGAAACCAGCATTTTTTTGATTAATCCATTTAAAATCAAAAATAATGCAAATCCAAATTCCTTTTTTGTAAGAGAATAATCTTTATATAGTTGAGGTATAAAGTCATACGCCTTAACAATGGGACCTGCAACCAATTGAGGGAAAAATGTTACAAAACAACCATAATCCAATATATTGTGTAAAGGTGCTATTTTTTTTCGATAAACAGAAACAGTATAACTAATTGATTGAAAAGTATAAAAAGAAATTCCAACTGGAAGTATTATGGAAGTAATATCAATTTTAGTTCCAGCAACACCGTTTGTCCATAAAGCCAGATAGTTAACTACTTTTAGATTAATGTCGAATAAATTATTTATGGTATCAATCAGGAAATAGCTGTATTTGAAATATGCCAAAACGCCCAGATTCATAATAATACTTAATGTAAGATAAACTTTTTTACGGATATCAGTTTTCGCTTTATCTATCCACAATCCAACAGCATAATCGAAAAGAGTTGTAAATGCAAGAATAATGAAGAAATAGCCACCAGATTTATAGTAAAAGAATGAACTAACTATAAAAAGATAGGTATTTCGAGCGGCTTTTTTCTTGTATATTATTGAATAAATGCTGAGTACAATCGCAAAAAATATCCAGAAATAAAATCTGGTAAAAATCATTGGTGCATTGGCATCGTATGTGAAAAAATCGTTTAAATATTCCATTTTACTTATTTCCTGAATCAATATTTTTGTCGTAAGCACTTAAAAATGCATTAAATAACAAGTCGCCTTGCAAATTATATCCGTTTCTCGAAAAATGAATTTTATCATTTGCAGCCAAACCTGCTTTATGCCATAATTTCATTGAAGTAAATCCTCCCATAATTTCATTTAAATTCCAAACGGCACAATTGTGTTTTTCTGCTATTTTTTCAATAACTTTAGCTGCAATCTGCATATTTGGATTGGGTATTTTTCGCTTTCTATAGCTATCAGGTGGTGTCGTAATTAGTATAAAAGTTTTAGGTAAAGCATTTTGTATTCTGTTTATTAATTCATCCAGATTATTTTCAAAAGCACTTGAGCTGAAATTTTTAGAATAAGCATCATTTGTTCCTAATGATATAATAATCCATTCAGGATTGATGATTTGCAAATGATTCTCGAGCAAATTACATTTCAAAAAAGAATTGCATTCGGCTCCGTTTATACCAACTGCAGAATAAATAATGCCTGGATCATCATTGTCTAATTCAATGCCATGTATTGTAAACTGATTTTGAATTGAATCTGATTTTATGAAGAAAATATTTAATGTATCAAAGTGTTCATCTGTAGTAAATTCAGAATAGCCCAAGTTATTGTATTTCCCTTTTATAACACCCTTTTGCTCAATATAAATATCAAAAATGCTATCGCCTGAATCTTGAAAGATTTTAATTTTATTGAAATCCTGATGTGGGAAATAATGGTTATTTATGATAATTTGAGCTGAAGCATTTGACTCATAAGTTGTTACTGAAATGCCTGATATCCCAAGATTTGTTGCTGAAGTTTCTGTAATATTTCGTTTGTGTTGCCATTTCCCAGTAAATTTTGATTTGTAATTTTCTGGATTATTGGTATGAGCTATTTGGTAAGGGAAAATAAATCCTCTGCTTCCTTTGATACCTTGTGCAAATGATTGTAAATTTTCACGCATTTTGCCCGAAAAATAATCTGCTTGTATATGCGAGTCGCCAATTTGCAGTACTTTTAATTGTCCATTTCCCTTAATAATTAATTTGTTTAATTGCGAGCATATTTTTTTGAAATTTTCAGATGATTTACCGAAGAAATGAATTTGATTTTTATCCTGATTTATAAATGAATAGCTAATTGTTTTATATGGAGTATCTTGAGAATTGCCATATAAATGATTGCATATCAATATTACAAATAGTATTGTCTTTTTCATTTTATTTGATGGCAAGTTTTCCAATTCCGCTTTCGGCAAATTTCTGAAATTGATAATAATCGTAAATTAAGGCATTATAAAACATTTCAGCTACCATCCGAGAACCTTTTTCGTTGAAATGTGTAAAATCTTTATTTGCAAGAGCTGGTTTTGCAAAAACCCAGCTGGGCATTGAGTTTTCTCCACCCATAGCTTCAAACAAATCCCAATAAGCACAGCCTGCTCTAAATGCTGCATTTTTCTGAGCTTTTCGTATTTTGTCGATGTTTGGATTGGTTTCGTAAAAATCGCCTGATTTTCTGGAGCGATCTGATACTCCGATTACAATTATACAAATATCTTTGTTTGTTGCTTTAATGGTTTTAAGCTGATTATAAAAGCCTTTTTCGTAATAATTGTAATCTGGAATTACTGTTTTTTCGTTTTCTGGAACTGCATTTACTCCAAATTGCATTATAACAAGCTTGACATTCAGTAGTTCATAGGTTTTTTTCATCAAATCGAAATTAGTTTGAGTAAACCCATAACCCGAACTACCTCTGAGTGGAATGTTGTCAACAGCAATCCCTTTTTTTGCATCTAAAGCAATTCCATAAACATCAGGACTGTCTTTGCCTTTCATGCTTATAGAAATAGATTTTGGTGTTTTTTGAAAAGGAAATTCTTCGATATTTAATTCTTTGTTTGATGTAAGTGTTTTGCTTTCAATGGCTTCTTTATTGGCTGAAATATTTAATTTTACATCCTTTGAATTAAAACCATATAAAATTTTCATGTTCTCAAAATTTCGAGTGTTTGCATATCCTTGATTAGATAGACTTAGAAAAATATTACCTTTGTAATTAGTGGAATCATTAAACGTTGAATCTTTAATTCCTGTAGTAAATCTTGCAAAACTCAAAAGTGCACCATATCTGTTATGTTTTGCTCTTTTATTTCCGTTCCCAATCAAAGTGAATTTTGCCCAATCATCAGACACTGATTCATTAATAGACATTGAAGGTGTAGCGCTAATTAAAGGAATTAAGCCGCAACCCATACCTCCAAAACGTGATTGTAGTTTATATCGGATAAATCCTGTTATTCTGTCGCCCTCAATTTGCGAATCGCCATAGTGAAAAATACGTATTAATTCATCGTTGATTTTCAATTGATTAAGTGCATTGAAAAATGGATACAATATAGAGATGTCCTTGTTTGGATATTCAATTTTGCATATATTTCTTAATAATGAATCTGAAAGACTTGAATTTTTGCTAAAATCAACAGAATCGATATTTAAAATCTGATTTGTGCTATCTAATGGATCTGAAATTTTTGAAATGTCGGCATAATGAACTTTTTTTAATGAGAAAAGATCATCAAAGCTGGTGAAATATAGCGTAATATTTGAGTTTATTTTTATCCCTTCTTTAGGAAAAACAGAAATCAAACCAGCTAATAAGACAAAAATGCTTAAAAGAAATAGAAGGATTTTTCCAGGTTTCATCTATATAAAGTGTTGTAATAAAATTATTTAGATTTTATAATTAAAACCTGACCTGAGTTAATTTTTCCATCTGTTTTCAGATTATTAAGTTTTATAAGTTCTTCAATAGATACATTGTACTTCCTTGATATAGAACTTAATGTTTCTCCTTTTCCAATTTTATGTGTCGTTTTGTTTAATGTTTTATTTTTTTCTGATTTCGAGTTTTGTTTTTCTTTCTTTTCAACTTGCTTTTCCTTTTCAGAATCTTGTTTTGCTTCAGTTTTTTCTTTTTCTTTTTTTACAGAAATTTCTTTAACTGGTTTATTCTCAGTTTTTTTAATTGATTCTGTTTTGTTTTCTGTTTTTTCGTTTTTATCCGATTCTGAAGTTTTTGTTTTTTTTGTTGTATAAATAATAAGTTTCTGACCAGTTTTCAATTTTTTATTACGCATTCTGTTCCACTCTTTTAATGCGTTTACTTCAACACCATATTTTTTTGCAATGCTATTGAAATTCTCAGCTTTTTTTACTTTATGAGTTTGTCTGATAATTTCGTCATTCGGACTGATTTGCAAATAGTTCTGTTGAGGTGCTATTTCAGTATATTTAATCATGGTTTCTTTAGAGCGAGAAGTAATAGAATCTTCAAGTTCAATAAATGTAGTTGCCAGATTTACTGGAAGTTTTAATGAGTAAGATTCACTGCTTCCTGGTATAATGTCGTTTTTATATTGAGGATTTAAATCTCTAAGTTGTTGCAATGGAACATTTAATAGTTCGGAAACATCTTTCAAATTGATGTTTTCATTCACCATTACAGTATCTGTAAGTTGCGGAAAATTAATTTTTTGTGGAAATAAATTATGTTCTTTGTAATAATTCATCATATAGTTTGCAGCAATAAAAGCAGGTACATATCCTCTTGTTTCTGCTGGCAAAAAATCATAAATTTCCCAAAAGTTTTTCTTCCCTTTCGATCGTTTGATGGCTTTGTTTACATTTCCTGGTCCACAATTATATGCTGCAATAGCTAAAGTCCAATCTTTGTAAATCCCATATAAATCTTTTAGATAGTTTGCAGCTGCATAACTAGCTTTAATTGGATCTCTTCTTTCATCAACATATGAATTAACCTGCAAATCGTAAATTTTTCCGGTAGTGTACATAAATTGCCATAAGCCTGAAGCTCCAACTCTTGATGTTGCTCTCGGATTTAAAGCTGACTCTATGATTGTTAGGTATTTAAGCTCTTGAGGTAAGCCTTGTTTATCTAATATTTCTTCAAAAATTGGGAAGTAATATTGAGAAAGTCCTAACATTACTTTTACATTTTTTCTTTTTTTGTTCACATAAAGTTCAATAAAAGCCCTAACTTTATCATTATAAGTCATATCAACTATCGAAGGTAAGGATTGTAATCTTTTCATATAAACAGAATCGGAAAATTCTGGAATGGCTTCACTTTCTGTGTTTTGCGAAGAGAATAAAGTGTTAGAATTTATTTTAAGTGATTGATTTACAAAGAAATTATTTAACAAACTATCCAAATTTGCCTGAAATTCTTTACTGCTTATTTTAATTGTATCATCAGGAATGCGTGATGTTAGTATATTAAACGAATAAGCATTATTTGTAAAAACTACAAATAACAAAAGAAACATCTTAAAACTCACACACTTGATTACACCCATGATATTTTTTGCTTATATAAATAATGCAATGCAAAATAAGCTAAAATTTTTAAAAATCTGGAATTTTTATTCTTAAAAATATCTAATATTTATTTTGTGAAACTGTTTTTTATGAAAAAATCAAATTACTTTTGCAATAAATTTTTTATTAATAGCTTGAAATTTTTTATCATGCGTATAAAAACAAAAAATAAAATTATTGAAAACTGGCGTTTTCTTCTAGGTATGCCAAAATCAATAATTATTAATTTCAGATATTTAAAATTTACAGATGCCATTAAATTGCCGATTTTGGTTTCTCATAAAACAAAACTTAAAAATTTAAGAGGAAAATTAAGTGTTGAAAAAGTAAAGTTCGGAATTATTAAAATTGGTTTAGGCGGTTTTCAATCTGTTGATTATAAATATGAAAGAGCAATTATTGACAATCAAGGTGAAATTATTTTTAAAGGGAAATGTAAAATTGCTTCGGGAACAAAAATTTCGGCTAAAGGGGAAATAATTTTTGGTGATGATGCTAATTTTGGTGGAAATATCACAATAATAAGTCATAAGAAAATTTCATTTGGAAAAAACACTTGGGTTTCTTGGGATAATTTAATAATGGATACCGATCAGCATCCTATTTATAATATGCAGAATGAAGTTGTAAATCCAGACAAAGAAATTTATTTTGGCGATAATGTTTGGATTGGATGTAGATGTACCACAATGAAAGGAAGTTATATTGGAGATAATATTATTGTGGGGTCTAATAGCACCATTACCGGAAGGCATACTCAAGAATTTACTGTTTTAGCTGGGAATCCAATACGTATTGTAAAAGAAGGAGTTAAAAGAGATAAGTAAAGTTGTTTACAATTCTTTACAATATTGGAGCTTTTTTTTAACTGTTTCAAAGAAAATATAATTCTAATTTTGCACGCTAATAATTATTTTTATGACTTGGTTTACTGATTTGTTATGGAGCGAAACTGTTGCTCATACAATACTGATTTACAGTTTTGTAATTGCAATAGGAATTGCTTTGGGAAAAGTAAAAGTTTATGGTATTTCTTTAGGAATTACATTTGTATTATTTGCTGGCATATTTGTTGGTCATTTCGGTTTTAAAGTTAATGCTGAAATGCTGGATTTTATTAAAGAATTTGGTTTAATTCTTTTTGTTTTTTCAATTGGTTTGCAAGTTGGGCCTGGTTTTTTTGAATCCTTCAAAAAAGGTGGTGTTACACTTAATTTATTGGCAATGAGTGTAGTTTTGCTTGGTGGATTAACAACTCTTTTGATTCATTTTGTAACAGGAATGTCATTACCCATGTTGGTTGGCGTAATGTCGGGAGCTGTTACCAATACGCCAGGTTTGGGTGCTGCACAGCAGGCTTTAAAACAAGTTACAGCTAATATGCCTGAAGCAGAAATTCCTTCAATTGGTTTAGGTTATGCCGTCGCTTATCCTTTTGGAGTAGTTGGAATTATTTTAACAATGCTGTTGATAAAGAAAATAGGGAAAGTTGAAATTCAAAAAGAACTTAGAGAATTTGAACAGAGTCAGTTTCCAACCGAAGAACTTCCAGAAAAAATATGTGTTAATGTAAAAAATCCTTCTTTCTTCAGGAAATCAGTTTCTGAAATTTCTAAAATGTATGATTCTAAATTTGTTATTTCCAGAATTTTACATAATGGAGTTTTTGTTTCTGCTAAGGCAGATCATGAGATTTTTGAAAATGATTTACTTTTAATTGTTTGCAAAAAAAATATTGTAAACCAGTTATTTACTGATTTTGGAACAAAAGCTGATTTAGGCGTTTTTTCTGAAACTGATGTTTTGAAATCGAAACAAATTCTTGTTACCAATTCGCAAATTATTGGCAAAGATCTTGGCAGTTTAAAACTTCGTAATAAATTTAATATCAATATTACAAGGGTATATCGTTCTGGAATTGAATTAATTGCTTCACCACAGTTGAGATTACAAATGGGCGATAAATTAACGATTGTTGGTGATGAAATAGCAATTGAAAAAGTTGCTTTAATTATCGGTAATTCAATAAAAAGAATAAACGAACCAAATTTGATTCCCATATTTTTAGGGATTTTGATGGGAATAATTGTAGGAAGTATTCCTATTGCTTTCCCCGGATTGCCGAATCCATTGAAACTTGGTTTGGCTGGAGGTCCATTGATTGTAGCTATTTTAATAAGTAAGTTCGGATATAAATTCTCAATGATTTCATACACAACACCAAGTGCAAATTTGATGTTGCGTGAAATTGGTATTGTTCTATTTCTGGCAAGTGTTGGAATAAAATCAGGGGAAAAATTTATTTCAACATTAACTTCGGGCGATGGATTTGTCTGGATGGCTTATGGTGCTGTTATAACACTGACACCTATATTGATAGTTGGATTATTTGCTAGGCTTTTTCTGAAAAAGAATTTTTTTGAAATTTGTGGTTTAGTATCGGGTAGTATGACAGATCCTCCTGCATTGGCTTATGCAAATTCCATTGCACAGAATGAGGCTCCGGCAATTGCTTATGCTACTGTTTATCCATTAGTTATGTTTATGCGAATTTTGGTAGCTCAAATGTTGATTTTGTTATTTTTATAATTAATTTTATGTCGAAATTGGAAGAAGCTTTAGCTTTATTTTATGGGAATTATAATTGTTCTCAATCGGTTTTTGCTGTTTTTGCAAAACAACTTGGTATTGAAAAAGAAGTTGCTTTGCGAATTGCTTGCGGGTTTGGTGCAGGCATGGCTCGAAAGCAATTTACTTGTGGGGCTGTAACAGGTGCAAATATGGTAATAGGTTTAAAATATGGTAATTATACTGATGATGATGTGTTTTCTAAAGAGAAAACCTATCAATTAGTTGAACGATTTATGGAAGAATTTAAAAACAAGCATCAATCGTTAGATTGTAGTGTTTTGACAAATTGTGATTTTTCTATTGAACAAGGTTCAGTTGATTTTAAAGAAAAGAATATACAAGAAAAAGTATGTTCAGCATGTATAAAGTCTTCAATTGAAATATTAGATAAAATATTGATAGATTGTTGATTGCTTAATTTTATTTGGATAGAAAATATTCTAACAGAAAATAAAGAATGCGTTTTTTAGTATTGTTAACTTTCTATTTCATATGAATAATAAATAAAAAATATTTTCAGAATCGTTAATAATAATTAAGTAGTTGAAAATCAAAGATATTTAATAAAATCAAAAAAATGATTTTTGCTCAAACTAAAGTTGCGTTAGTTCTGAAAATTTAAATATAATTGAATTTGAGTTTTTAAAACTCACATATTAAATATTTATAGAAATTTTTTATTTTGCTTGTAAACAATGCAAGTTATTATAATTCATATAATTGCAATAATGTTTTTATTTTTTATGATAGTTTACCAAGCCTTTCATCGGTGCTTTGTCAATCGTTCCTGTTTTTACTCCCCATTTTTCTGCAACTTTTTCGAAAATTTCTTTATAATGAAAACCGACTGAACCAGTGCAGTTTAATGCATAATCTCGAAAGTTTGTATAGTGGCTAACTTGATAAAAGAAAAATTTATCAAATGCATCAAATATAATTTGATGTATAAATGGATGTTCTTTATTTTCAAATATAAATGGAGAAAATGAGGCTAAAAAACGGTTAGGAAAAGCTTGTTTATATACAGCATCCAATATGTGATTGAAACGAAAAGGATATTTTTTTTCAAATTTTATTTTTAAATCAATGGGTAATTCATTTCTAAGGTAAGTAGCAATAAATTGTTTACCAATATATGCACCACCACCTTCATCTCCAAACATATATCCAACAGATTCTACATTCTCAATAATATCTTTGCCGTCGTAAAGGCATGAATTTGAACCTGTTCCTAAAATGCAAGCAATCCCTTTTTCATGACCGCAAAGTGAGCGTGCTGCTGCAAGCAAATCATGTTCTACTTCCACTTCTGCAATTCTAAAGAATTTTTCCAAAGGTTCGCGTATCACATCCTTTTTTTGTAATGTGCTACATCCTGCTCCATAAAAAAACACTTTGCTTACCTGCATTTCATTTACAAATGGAAGTAAGTTTTTCTCTAATTCATTTTCAACACCCATTGAATCAATAAAATATGGGTTAAATCCTATGGTTTGGAAACTTCGGATTTCGTTATTCATGGCAATTAAATTCCATTCGGTTTTTGTTGAACCACTATCTGCTATTAATATCATTTTTTAAAAAATTAGTTGTATTAATTTGGGTACAAATATAATAATTCCAATTATAAATGCTGCTATTGCAGAAATTAATACTGCTCCTGCTGACATATCTTTAACTTTTCCTGCTTTTATATTGTGTTGAGGTGAAACTAAGTCTGTAAGTAATTCTACTGCAGAATTTATTATTTCCATAGCAATTACTATTGCGAAGATAATTATTAACATCAGCCATTCGGTTTGATTTATTTTCACAAAAATACCGCAAAATATTGTCAATATCATTGCAACTATATGTATTTGAAGATTATGCTGAGTTTTTATCGCTTCTTTTATTCCATTAAAGGCATATTTAAAACTTTTTATTCTTTTATTGATGCTAAATTTTTCCACTTACTAAATGCAATTTTTTTTCAAATGTAAGAATTTTTTCAATGGATTAATCTATTTTATGAATTAAAATTTAGAGATAGCAGATATTTCTTTCCTTATTTTTAGTTTTGCTTTGTATTACAAACAGATATTTAGCTATACAAATCTGCAATCTATATCTAAGCTTCGATATAAGTGTATAAATAATCTATGTTTTTTTTCTTGCTAATTAATCGAAAAAATATGTATTTTTGTTCGTTATTATACCTATTTATATATATGCAGAATAAAATTGGCAAATTACTTGGATTTATTTTTTTATTAATGCTTACTGTTTTTTTTTCATGCCGTACAAATTCTTCCACTTCACGTCAGAAACAAGTAGAAAATCAGCGTGAAGAAAAGGATAGGCAAGTAGAAAAGCAATATAATGATGCCAAAGAGAAACATTTGAAAAATCAGACAAGAGAAACCCGCAAACGAATGAAATCTAATAAGGTAAATGCAGTTCAATCTGGATATGCAAAGAAAAAACCTTTTTTTCTGAAAAGATGGTTTGGTAAAAAAGCACCAAATACTTGTCCTAAATCTTAATAATGATGAAGCGTTTGATAAAAATATTACTTTCAATTGTTTTGTTACATACTTATTCGTATGCTCAATTGAGTGATATTAAGTTTGAACGTTTATCTTCTGAAATTGTAAAACAGGATAAGGGGTTGTCGCAAAATTCGGTACAAGCTATTGTTCAGGATAATGATGGATTTTTATGGGTTGGTACTTGGGATGGTTTGAATAGATATGACGGATACAGTTTTAGTATTATCAAACCCGATTATTTTAATCCAATAAGTGGTTTAAGTAGTTCAAGTATTAGAGCTTTGTATATTGATAAAGAGGGATTTTTGTGGGTTGGAACAGAATCTGGATTAAATAAATACAATACAAAAACCAGAAAATTTATTCAGTATAAACACAACATAAATAAAGATAACTCAATTTCAAGTGATTATATAAATGCAATTACAGAAGATAAATTTGGGAATATTTGGGTTGGTACAAACGATGGATTAAACAAATTGAATAAAAAAACTAATAAAATTAAGAGATATTTTTTAAATCCGAATAACGCAAATTCTATTAGTAATAATTTTATCAATTCATTGGTTTGCGATTTTAATAATAACCTATGGATTGCAACACAAAAGGGTTTAAACAAACTCAATCTTGAAAAAGATGTATTTTCTATCTATTATTATAATAAAATTGATTTAAATTCAATTACTTCCGATTTTATAAATTGTGTTTATATTGATAAAAAGCAAAAACTTTGGATTGGAACTGATAATGGATTAAATCTTTATAATTCACAATACAATAATTTTATTCAGTTTAGGCATCAAAAAAGCAAACCGAATTCATTGGGATTTAATGATGTGAAATCATTAATGATGGATAAAAATGGCTTTTTATATATAGGTACAAATGGTGGTGGATTAAATATAATGAACCCAGACAATAATCATTTTATTACCTATAAAAATTCATCTTTAGATAATTCAAGTTTAAGCAATGATTATATAAATAGTATTTTGCAAGACCAATCAGGTAATATTTGGTTGGGAACTTCATGGGAAGGGTTAAATAAAATTAATAAGCAGTCAAAGAAATTTAGACATTATTATCATACTTCGAGAGATGCTAATAGTATAAATAACAATTTGATATGGTCAATTGTTAGTGATAAAAAAGGGAATATTTGGATTGCTACAAATGAGGGTGTAAGTATTTATAATAAAAAAACACAAAAATTTTCTTTTATTGTTCATAAAGAAGGTGTTGAGAATAGTTTGGGCTGCAATAAGGTGAGAATGATAGTGATAGATCATTTGCGAGAAAATATTGTTTGGTTTGCAACTTTAGAAGGAGGTATTGATAAATATAATACCAAAACCAAAGAGTTTAAGCATTATCGTTCAGATCCAAAAAATGTTAATTCTTTGAGTACTAATAGAATTGTTTCTCTGTATGAAGATAAATATGGATTAATTTGGATTGGAACTGAGTTTGGTGGTTTAAATGTTTTAAATCCTGAAACAGAAAAAATTACAATTTATAAGCACAATCCAGACGACCCTTTTTCAATTAGCAGTAATATTATTTATCCGTTTTATGAAGACCGAAATGGAATTATGTGGATTGGAACATATAAAGGATTAAATCGATTCGACAGGCAAAAAAATAGGTTTTACAAATATTTTCACGATCCATCTAATAAGAATAGCATAAGTTCTGATATGATATTTTCAATTTTTCAGGATAAAAGTGGATTTTATTGGTTGGCAACTATGGGTGGAGGTTTAAATAAATTTAATCCAATAAACGGACAGGCAAAACATTTTACTGAAGTTAATGGCTTGCCAAATGATGTTGTTTATTCTACCATAGAAGATAAATATGGGAACTTCTGGTTGAGTACAAATTTTGGTATTTCAAAATTTAATCCAAAAGATGAGAGTTTTATAAATTATGATGTAAAAGACGGAATTCAAAGTCATGAATTTAATTTTGGAGCTGCATTAATAGATGAAGAAGGTGAATTGTTTTTTGGCGGGATGAATGGTTTCAATGCTTTTTTCCCAGAAGAAATTGAAGTAAATAATTATGTACCTCCAGTTGTAATTACCTCATTTAGCCTTTTTAATGTGGAAGTTCCAATTACAATCAGAAATCATGATACTTTAAAACTAGACTATAACGAAAACTTTTTTTCATTCGAGTTTTCGTCACTTGATTTTTCTAACCCTTCAAAAAACAAATATGCTTACATACTCGAAAACTTCGATAAGTCATGGACTTACACCAATTCGGGGAAAAGATATGCCGATTATACAGGCATAAAACCGGGCAAATATACTTTTAAAGTCATAGGATCGAATAATGACGGAATATGGAACAAAAAAGGAGTGAAAGTTTATATCATAATTAAGCCTCCATGGTACGATACTATTTATTTTAAAATAACTCTTATTGCATTTGTAGTTTTTGTAATTTGGATAATTTTTTACTTAAGAGTCCGAAGAATCAGGCGAAAACATGAAGTTGAACGAAAGGTTCTTGAAATTCAGAAAGAACTATTTGATCTCGAACAAAAATCATTGCGTTTGCAAATGAATCCTCATTTTTTATTTAACTCATTAAATTCTATTCAGAGTTTTGTAATTAATAATGATACAGATAAAGCGATTTATTATTTATCAAGGTTCTCGCAACTAATGCGTACCATATTGTATAATTCTCAACAAACTTTTGTTGTTATAAAAGATGAATTAAAAGTAATAAGAAATTACATGGATCTGGAAAAATTACGTTATAATGATGCTTTCGAGTATAGTATTCATCTAGATTCTGAAATAGAAGAGGACTTTTTTGCCATTCCTCCTATGATAATTCAGCCGTATTTAGAAAATGCCATTATTCATGGTTTGTTGAATAAAAAGGATAAAGGTCATATTTTGTTAGAAATTAAGCTTTTGGGGAATTTTATTTTTTGTGTAATACAAGATGATGGTATTGGTAGAGAGGCATCAGCAAGGTTAAAAATGCAATCGGGTATTAATCATAAATCAACAGGAATGCTGATAACCCAAGAGCGTTTGAATATTTTGAATAGTAAAAATAAAGATCAAATTTCGGTAAAAATTATTGATTTATTTGACGATTTCGGTGAAGCAAAAGGTACAAGAATAGAACTAATGATTATATATAAAGAATTTTAATTCAAATAATTATGATAAAAGCAATAATTGTTGACGACGAACAAAGATCTAGAGAGACTTTAAATGGGTTGATAGATAGATATTGTCCTGATGTATTTGTAATAGCACAAGCTACTGGTTGTAAAGATGGAATAGAAAAGGCCAAGAAATTTGATCCGGATATTGTATTTTTGGATATACAGATGCCAGATGGAAGTGGATTCAACTTTTTAGAAGCATTTGATAAATTCAATTTTGAAGTAATATTTACTACTGCTCACGATCAATATGCAATTATGGCAATAAAATACAGTGCATTAGATTATTTGTTAAAACCAGTTGATCCAGATGAATTGAAAATTGCCATTAATACTTTTTTGCAAAAGAAAGATAAAGGTCAAATAAATAAAAATATTAAAGTTTTGTTAGACAATATAAAGAGTCCTCAAAATGATGCAAAAAAAATAATTTTATCAACATCAGAAGGAATGCACATTGTAAATACTGATGATATAATAAGATGTGAATCAGATGATTATTATACAAATTTTTTCTTTTTAAATGGAACTTCGCTTCTAATATCAAAAACACTAAAACAAAATGAAGCCATGTTGAGTGACTTTAACTTTATACGTCCTCACAAATCGCATTTGGTTAATATCAAATATATTAAGAGTTATCTTAAAGTTGACGGAGGTTATATTTTAATGACTGATGGAAGCAAAATACCAGTTTCAAGACGAAAAAGAGAAAGTATTGTTGAAATATTAAATCATCTATAAGATATAAAAGTTTTATATATTCGTTTTTTTTATTAAATTTGCCACCTGAAAAAAAAGCAATTTTTCAAAAAAAACAAATTCAGTAAATTACTAAATAATAAACCGTAAACTTTATTATTAGTACCGTAAACTGATTTTTTTTTATTTTAATTTTAGGAATAGGTACTTTTACAAAGTTTTTAAATTAAAACGAATGGACGACATTTTATATATATTAATAGGTATAGGTTGGGTAGCATTTGGTTTGTATAAAAACTATCAAAAGCAAGTTAAAGCTCAGAAAAACAAAGTGTTAATTCCAAAAGTTGAAAAACAAGAAACAAGCGTTAAAGATATTTTTGAACAACTATTTCCATTTGAAGAATTAACTACAAATGAAAGTGAAAGTCAAGAGAAAATATTTGAAGAATTTGAAAGTTTAGAAGAAATTGAAGTATCAAAGAAACAGGATGTTATTGATACTAAACAGGTTGAATTAAAAAAAGAAAGCAAAGAAATAATAGCCGAAAAGCAAAACATAGTAGCTGATTTTGATTTACGAAAAGCAGTGATATACAATGTAATACTTGAAAGGCGATATACTTAGGAAAATTAATATAATAAAATAATTTTAATCGAAAAGTTCAATAACTGAGTAAAAAAACTTTTTACTCACTAAAAAAAGCAAATTAATTCTAACATAAAATTACAGGTGTATGTTGAGAAAATTATTCTTTTCATTAGGAATCTTACTATCAGTCAATCTGATGGTGTTTTCGCAGTCGGGAGAGCTTAAAGGTAAAATAACCGATAAGGAATCCAAGGAACCCATTCCATTTGCCAATATTATTGTTGAGCAATCTGGGAAACAATTTGGTGGGGGTACTACAGACTTTGATGGTAATTATACCATTAAGCCTTTAGCTCCAGGTCGTTATGATGTTAAGGCGACTTATGTTGGTTATAAACCTTTATTAATAAAAGGTGTAGTAATTAACTCTAACACTATTACATTTAATAATATTTCAATGGAACCAACAGCAACAACGTTAGAAACGTTTGAAGTTGTTGATTATAAAGTTCCATTAATCAGTAAAGACCAAACTTCATCAGGAGAAACAGTTACTTCTGAGGAAATCTCAAAAATGCCTGGTCGTTCTGCTCAAGCTATTGCTGCTACCGTTGGTGGTGTGCAATCAACAGACGGAAGTATGGGTAGTGTTCGTGGTCAAAGAACTGATGGTACAGTTACTTATATTGATGGAGTTAGGGTAAGAGGTTCATCCGGATTGCCTAAGTCTGCAATAGAGGAAGTTGCTGTAATTTTAGGTGGTACTCCTTCAAAATATGGTGAAGCCACTGGTGGTATTTTAAATATCACTACCAGAGGACCTTCTCGCGAATTTGGTGGAAGTATGGAAATTGTAACCTCTGAACTATTTGATAGTTATGGTTATAATATTGCTTCTTTTAGTTTAAATGGACCTCTTTTGAAAAGTAAGAACTCTAAAGATAAATCATCTTTATTAGGTTTCTTTTTATCTGGAGAATTCAATTCTGAAAGAGACTCAAGACCTTTTGCTAATGGAGATTACAAAGTTAATGATGCTAAAAGAGCAGAATTAGAAAAGAATCCATTACGTTTTTCTAATCAAGGAATTACTTATAATTCAGAATATTTAAGAAAATCTGATTTGGAAAAAATTGATGCCAAAGAAGATGCTGAAAATTTTGGATTAAGTTTTTCTGGTAAAATTGACGTAAAAACCAATGCAAATAGTAATTTAACTTTTGGTGGTTCTATGGATTATGGTAAAGGAAGACTTTGGTCAAGAGGTAATTCTTTATTAAATTCTGTAAATAATGGTGAATATATGTCGTCAACTTGGAGAGTTTATGGTAAATTTACCCAACGTTTTCCTGGCGATAAAGATAGTAAATCATTAATTAAGAATGTTTTCTATCAAATTCAGGCTGACTATACCAAAGTAAATTCTACCTCTCAAGACAGAAATCATAAAGATAATTTGTTTAATTATGGTTATGTTGGTAAATTTAAAACCTATAAAGCTAATCAGTTTGAAATAGGTTCAGATACAGTTAGAAATTCAGATGGTACCTATAATATATATGACAATGTTTGGTTGTTAGCTAACGTTTACGATACTTTGGTTACATTTGAACGTTCTGAGCTAAATCCTACTTTGGCAAATTATACTTCACAATATTACAGTTTATTTGATTTGAATTCAGGGTTCTATACAAATTATAATATTATCAGAAATTTAAAAGGACTTGTAAATGGTGATACTCCTCCAAGCGTTTACGGATTATATAGTAATACTGGTGGTGTATATAATGGTTATGGACAATCTGAACAAACTCAAATTGGTATCAGTGCAAACGGTTCAGCAGATATTGGTAATCATGCTTTTGAATTTGGTATTCAGTATGAACAATTGTCAGAACGTGGTTATAATTATTCTCCAGTTGGATTATGGGATCTTGCACGTAATTTAACCAACAAACATATTCGTCAGTTGGATAAAGATAATGCTATGTTGCGTGCTGGTGGTCAGATAGATACTATTTATTATAATTTTAAATATTCAAAAGAAGAACAATCATTATTTGATATTAATCTTCGTAAAAAACTAGGTATGCCTGTTGATGGACATGGTTTAGGTGATTGGATTGATATTGATAACTATGATCCATCTACATATTCTGTGGATATGTTTAGTGCTGATGAATTATTAAATAATGGTAACAGATACGTTAACTATAATGGTTACGATTATAAAGGAAAGAAATTAACTAGTAAACCTACTTTAAATGATTTCTTTACTGCTAAAGATGAAAATGGAACTTATAAAAGAGAAATTGGTGCTTTCGAGCCTATTTATATGGCTGGTTATATTTCTGATAAATTCGCCTTTAATGATTTGATTTTCAATGTTGGAGTACGTGTTGACCGTTTTGATGCTAATCAAATGGTTTTAAAGGATCCTTATTTATTCTATGATTCTAAACGAGTTAGCGATATTAATGATGGTAATGCAACTTTTACTGCCATACCTACTTCTGTTGGTCAAGATTATGTTGTTTATGTTGATGATTTTAAAGCTGCTAAGCCAAGAATTTTGGGATATAGAAGTGGAGAAGTTTGGTATAATGCAACTGGTACAGTTATTGAAGATCCATTGTTAATTAGTGGTAATTCAGGTAAACCAACTCCTTACAGAGTTAGTGCTACTCAAAAAGACATCAGTATTGACGCTTTTCAAGATTATGAGCCACAAACTACTTTTATGCCTCGTATTTCTTTCTCATTTCCTATTTCTGACGAAGCATTATTCTTTGCTCACTATGATGTTATTACAAAAAGACCTACTTCTGGTTTAGAAATAGATCCTATTTCTTATTTATTTATTGAAAGCAATGGAAGTTCGGTTATTAATAATCCAAATTTAAAACCAGAAAGAACAACAGATTATGAATTGGGTTTCCAACAAAAAATCTCTAATTCTTCTTCTTTAAAATTTTCAACTTATTACCGTGAAATCAGAAATTTGGTTCAAGTAAAACGTTTTACAGGTGCTGATCCAAATCCTAACTATATTTCTTATACCAATATCGACTTTGGAACTGTTAAAGGTTTAACTGTTACTTATGATTTAAGAAGAACTGGAAATACCAGAATCAGAACAAGTTATACTTTGCAATTTGCTGATGGAACAGGATCTTCTGCTACATCACAAGCAAGTTTGGTTAGTTCAGGTCAACCTAACTTAAGAACTACTACTCCTTTAGCTTATGATCAACGTCATGCAATTAAAGCAAACATTGATTATCGTTTTGATGAAGGTAAAAAATACAGTGGTCCTAAAATTACCAGAAAAATTAAAGGAACTGATAAAGTTAAAACCATCTTATTATTAGAAAATACTGGTATAAACTTCACATTTAATGGTAGTTCTGGTACTCCTTATACAAAACGTTCAATTTTAGATAATGTAATTACTGGTCAGCAAAATGGTTCTAGATTGCCTTGGCAATTTTGGATGGATGCTCAGATTGACAAAGACATTATGTTGAAATTTGGCAAAGGTGATGCTAAAAACAAAAAATTCGCATATCTGAATATATACTTACAAGTATTAAATGTATTAAATACACAAAATACAGTTGGTGTTTATGCTACTACTGGTAATCCTGATGATGATGGTTATTTGGCAAATCCAAAAAATCAAGCATTAATAAATGCTTATGCTGACTCTCAGTCATTCAGAGATTTATATTCTACTCAGGTTAATAATCCATATAACTATTCTTTACCAAGAAGAATCCGTTTAGGAGTATCATTTAATTTTTAATATTATAAAATAGATAGCTTAAAAAAATAAAAAAAATAGAAGTTATGAAAAATATCTTTAAAATAGTATTTTTAGCTTTTGTTAGTATGCTGATAGTTAATGTTTCTTATGCTGAGAAATATTTAGGTGAGGTTAACAAACCAAAACAAACTATTAAGCAAACCAAAGCAGAACCTTGTAAACCAGCTACCGGATCTACCGATTTGGATATTAATAATGTTAGAGCACGTATTAATACTGGTGGTGATATGTGGTGGGATTTTACCCAAGCAAAATATGAAATCCCAAGAGGAAGTAGAAAAACATCTATGTTTGCTGCTGCTCTTTGGATTGGTGGTTTAGATATCAATAAACAATTAAAACTTGCAGCTCAACGTTTCCGTTCAGGTGGTGTTGATTTCTGGACAGGTCCTTTAACTCAAAATGGTACTGCTGCTGTTGATGGCGAAACTTGTAACGAATGGGATAAACATTTCAAAATCACTCGTCGTGAAGTTGAAGAATTTATTGCTGATCCTACAAATCCACTTAAACAGACAGATGTTATTAAAAACTGGCCTTCTTCAGGAAATAGATCTAAAGGTCAAACTGGTTATTTAGCTCCATTTTTCGATAAAAATGGTGATTATGAATATGATTATACTATTGGAGAATATCCTTACTATGATTTAAATAACTCTTTGTGTCCAACTAATCCAGATAAAAAGAATCCTGATGGAACATGGAAACCATTAGAACCTACCTATGAAACTACCGAAGGTGATGGTAATCCTAAAGTTAAAGGTGGTATCTTAGTTGATCAAGTTTTAAAAGGTGACTTAACTTTATGGTGGGTGTTCAACGATAAAGGAAATATTCATACTGAATCTAACGGAGATCCTATTGGTTTGGAAATCAGGGCTCAGGCTTTTGGTTTCTCAACAAATGATGAAATCAACAATATGACTTTTTATACTTATGAAATCATTAACCGTTCTACTTATACTTTAACTGAAACTTATTTCAGTCAATGGGTTGATACTGACTTAGGTTATGCTTTTGATGACTATGTTGGTTGTGATGTTCAAAGAGGATTGGGATATAGCTACAATGGTAGAGCTACTGATGGAGCGGGTCAATATTATGCTTATGAAGGAAATCCTCCAGCAATTGGTGTTGACTTTTTCCAAGGTCCTTATATGGATCCTGATGGTATTGATAATCCAAAATATAAAGCTGACGGAACTCAACATTGCGACGTTAGTATTAATGGTGTTAACTTTGGAAATGGTTTAATTGATGATGAACGTTATGGGATGAGAAGATTCTTGTATTATAACAATTCAGGAGGTCCAACTGGTGAACCAGAAGCAGCTATGGATTATTACAATTACTTAAAAGGTATATGGAGAGACAATAGAAAAATGACTTATGGTGGTGACGGACACGGTACTGGTACTAATGCAACTCAGATTCCTGCTGATTTTATGTTCCCTGGCGATTCTGATCCATTACATTGGGGTACTGGTTGTGGTGCTGATCCTATTCCTGGAAAAATTTGGACTGAAGAAACTGCAAATAATGCTCCTGCTGATAGACGTTTTATGCAATCAGCTGGTCCGTTTACTTTAAAACCAGGTGCTGTAAACTATATCACTGTTGGTATTCCATGGGCAAAAGCTACTTTTGGTGGTCCATTTGCTTCTGTTGAATTGTTACGTCAGGTTGATGATAAATGTCAAGCTTTATTCGATAACTGTTTTAAAGTTCTTGATGGTCCTGATGCACCAGATTTGTTTGTAAAAGAATTAGATAAAGAACTTATTCTTTATATTACTAATGTTAAAGGGTCTAATAATTTTAATGAATCATATAGTGAGTTAGATGTTAGAATTCCTGAAAAATTAAGTTCGAAAGTTCTTGTTATTGATACAATTATTGATATTAATGGCAATCCTGTATATACAAACAATTATGTAACAAAGATTGATTCATCTATAAATAGATATTATAAATTTGAAGGATATCAAATTTATCAATTAAGAGATAATACTGTTTCTGTTGCCGATTTAGAAAATCTTGATAAAGCTCGTTTGGTTTTACAGTGCGATTTAAAAAATACAGATTTAAAAGGAAATCCGATAGCTCAGCTTATTAATTTTAAGAAAAGTGACGCTTTGGGTGGTAATTTGGTTCCAGTAGAAAAAGTAAATGGTGCAAACAATGGTGTTTCTCATTCATTTACTATAAAAGAAGACCAATTTGCTTCTGGTGATAAACGATTGATTAATCACAAGAAATATTATTTTATTGCAATTGCTTATTCATACAATAATTATAAAATTTTTAATCAATTCTCTCCTGATGATTTAGATGGTCAAAAAGAACCTTATTTAGCAGG
>CAZWRD010000001.1:0-1622 GCA_964636105.1 uncultured Bacteroides sp. | reverse complement strand
CTTTAACTGATACTATTAATGATGCATCTTGGACTGTTTTCCGTGATAATAATGGAGTTTGGGATACCGTTGTAAAATCAGATGTGGGTATTAAAATTGCCAATGAGCAAATTATTGCTGATTTAGGTTTATCTATCAGTATAGGTCAAATTCAAGATTTAGCTACTCCGTTAACTGCAAATAATTCAATAGGTAACTTATTGAGAGATGATGGTTTTATTGAAGCATCATTGAAATTTGCTGATAGTAATAAACAGTGGTTATTTGGAGTTCCTGATAATGATGCAAGTACTATTGGTTTTAACTGGATTCGCTCTGGTTCTGTTTCTGCTGGTGAAAATCCATCTGCTGCAGAAAAGGAAACTGAAGATTATTACTATGATGCACCAGATTTGGTTCATGGTGGTGATAGAAAGTTTTTCTTAGATACCAAAGAACAATATGAAAAAATTCTTGGAGGCACATGGGCTCCATATCGATTGAGTTCTGTTTGGAGTAATGGTCCTGCTTATCCAAAAAATAGTCCAATTGGCGCTTCATTAACTAAAAATCATTTAAATAATTTAGCTAGTGTTGATATTATTTTTACTTCTGATAAATCAAAATGGACAAGATGTCCTGTAATTGAAATGAGTGATGATCCTGTTTTGGTTAATGGTGTTGCTAAATTTGCTTTAAGAGCTGATGCTTCTATTAATAAGGATGGAGTTGCTGATGCATCAGAAGATTTTCCAACAGGTATGAGTTGGTTCCCTGGTTATGCTATTAATGTTGAAACTGGAGAAAGATTGAATTTGATGTTTGGTGAAGATTCATGGCAAAGTGGAAATAATGGGAAAGATATGAAATGGAATCCTACTTCTACTTTTATTGATGGGAATAGTTTGAAAATTGTTTTTGGTGGTAAACATTACGTTTACGTAATGGGTCATAATAATAATATTTTTGGACCTTCTAATTACAATTGTCCAGGTTACGACAAAGGAAAATGGATATATGAAAGTTTAAAAGCAGGTGGTAACAGAATTGGTGCAGTTTACTCAAATGTGATGTGGGTTGGTTTACCAATGGTTACTTCTCAATATATCTTTGATGATCCATCAAAAATACCAACTGATGCAAAAATCAGATTAAGAGTACAAAAACCTTACAAACGTTTTTATGCTACCAAAACTGATACTGCAACTACTAAGCAAAACAATAATTTCCCAATGTATGAATTCAGTACAGATGATTTAGCTACTCAAAAAGGTCAGGTTGATGTTGCGAAATCTGCACTTGAATTAATTGGTGTGGTTCCAAATCCATATTATGCTTATTCTAACTATGAAGCTAATCAGTTAGATAATAGAGTTAGAATCATTAATTTACCACAAAAATGTACCGTAACAATTTATACATTAAACGGAACATTAATCAGACAATTTAAAGTGGATAAAGAAGGTGTTGTTTCAGGAAAAGGTGAAGCATTAACCAGTATAGATTGGGATTTGAAAAACTATGCAAATATTCCTATTGCGGGCGGAGTTTATCTGATTCATGTTCAGGCAGATGGAATAGGTGAAAAAATAGTAAAATGGTTTGGTGCATTACGTCCTACTGACTTAAATTCATTCTAATCA